>JAUYUF010000296.1 GCA_030694835.1 Flavobacteriaceae bacterium
TAAATCCATTTTCATTCCGATGGTTGCAACTAAAATATAAATAAAAACGCTTCCAATTTTACTGGCTCCAGCACCTTCATAAGATTTTAATTTGGTGTAAGAAAGTACAATTCCTATGATAGTTGCAATGGTAATCATCCAAAAAAACTGAGAACTGAGTGAAGATAATGAAGAGCTTTTATCGCTGATAACATCAAAAGTTGCTACTAAATAATTGGAGATATTGGTAGCACCAAAATGCGCAATTCCGACCGTTGTAAATGCAATGGATAAAAGGATGATTAAATCGGTCAAAGTCGGAATACGAGCCACTTTATTGGCAAAAGAGGATACCTTTTTTTTCAATTCTTCAATAGATGAAGTATCTGCTTTCAACCATTTGTCAATTTTTTCAGTTCTGCTTATTCCCATTAAAAGGATGGCCATCCACAAATTTCCGATGACAATATCAACCAAAACCATTCCGCCATAATTTTTCGGATTGTACTGATAAATTTCTAGCATCGCCGCCTGATTTGGGCCACCGCCAATCCAACTTCCTGCAATCGTTGCCAAACCTCTCCAAACTGCATCGGGACCAGCGCCACCAACAGTTTCAGGAGAAAAGAATGAAATTAATAAAACTGCTAAAGGTCCGCCAATAATAATTCCTACAGTACCAGTAAAAAACATAATTAAGGCTTTCGGACCTAAATTAAACATCGCTTTTAAATCAACACTTAAGGTCATTAAGACTAAAGCTGCTGGTAGTAAAAACCTGCTTGCTACAAAATATAAGTTAGAATGTTCATCAGAAATTACTCCCAATGTACTTAAAATAGAAGGTAATAAATAAGCCATCAGGAGTGCGGGCATAACTTTGTAAAAGTTTGACCAATATTTATTGTTGGAATTAGAAGTGTAAAAAATAAAACCTAAGATTAGCATTAGAAGTCCAAATACGACAGCATCATCAGAAATGATTGGTAAATTATCCATTTAATTGTTTTTGGCTAAAATATAAAAAAAACAATAGTATCTAGTAAATCATTTCTTTCCTAAGTATATTTGTCGATGTTAAAACTGTTAATAGGAAATAAATTAACATTTATTTCAATTTTTAATAAATCAATAAAAATAAAACGAATGAAACTTTTAAAATTACTTATTTTATTTATTGTATTTCAGGTTTCTGCTCAACAAGGTGGTATGTGGATTCCATCAATGTTGGAAGGGGAAAATGAAAAGGAAATGCAAAGTTTGGGCATGAAAATGACTGCTTCAGACATATATAACATCAATAACTCTAGTTTAAAAGATGCTGTTATTCATTTTAATGGCGGTTGTACCAGCGAATTAATTTCTTCACGTGCTTTATTGTTAACAAATCATCACTGTGGATTTGGTGCAATTCAGTCACATTCAAGTGTAGAAAACGATTATTTAAAAGATGGATTTTGGGCAAAAACGGATGCCGATGAATTGCCAAATCCAGGTATGGTAGCAACCCTTATTGTTCGTATTGATGATATCACCAACAAAGCTTTTGAAGGAATATCAGATAATATGACTGAAAAACAAAAGCTAGATAAGATTTCTCAAAACCTCGAGAAAGTACAAAAAGAGGTGGTTAAAGAATCATGGCAAGAGGTGTTTGTAAAATCAATCTATCATGGAAATCAGTATTTATTGTATGTAACTGAAGTGTTTAAAGATATTCGTTTAGTTGGTGCTCCGCCTTCATCTATTGGAAAATTTGGTTCTGATACCGATAATTGGATGTGGCCTCGTCATACCGGAGATTTTTCATTATTTAGAATTTATGCATCAAAAGACAATAAGCCAGCGACTTATTCAAAAGATAATGTGCC
>JAUYUF010000304.1 GCA_030694835.1 Flavobacteriaceae bacterium
AAATGTAGATTTGATGGTCAATTTTTTACTATCAGATGATTCTACTTTGCCAATAATTTGAGCATCAACATTAAAATTTTTTGAAATAGAAATAATATCATTAGCTATTTCTTTTGGAACATATAATTCCATGCGATGTCCCATATTAAAAACCTGATACATTTCTTCCCAATCGGTTTTTGATTGTTTTTGTATCATTTTAAATAATGGAGGAAGTTCAAAAAGATTGTCTTTTATGATGTGCAAGTTTTCTATAAAATGAAGAATTTTGGTTTGACCACCTCCACTACAGTGCACCATCCCATGGATTTCTTTAGAAGTATATTTTTTAAGAATTTTTTGAATGATGGGTGCATAAGTTCTTGTAGGAGATAATACTAATTTCCCTGCATTTATTGGAGAATTTTCAACAGAATCTATTAGATTCTTTTTACCAGAATACACCAAACTGTTAGGAACAGTATTATCATAACTTTCGGGGTATTTTTTTGCAATTTCTTTTGAAAAAACATCATGACGTGCAGATGTTAATCCGTTACTTCCCATTCCACCATTATATTCATTCTCGTAGGTTGCTTGTCCAAAAGATGATAAACCAACAATTACATCGCCAACTTTAATATTGGCATTATCAATAACTTCACTTCGTTTCATTCGAGCTATTACCGTCGAATCAACTATAATCGTTTTGACTAAATCACCCACATCAGCCGTTTCTCCACCAGTTGAAAAAATATTTATATCATATTTTTTTAGTTCAGCAATTAAATCTTCAGTTCCATTAATAATGGCTGATATCACCTCACCTGGAATGTTGTTTTTATTGCGACCAATTGTTGATGATAACATAATATTGTCTGTAGCACCAACACACAATAAATCATCAATATTCATAATAAGTGCATCTTGAGCAATTCCTTTCCAAACAGATATATCACCTGTTTCTTTCCAATAAACATAGGCAAGAGATGATTTTGTACCAGCACCGTCGGCATGCATCACCAAACAATAATCTTCATCATTAGTAAGATAATCAGGAACAATTTTACAAAATGCTTTGGGAAATAATCCTTTGTTGATGTTTTTTATAGCTTGATGTACATCATCTTTAGTAGCTGAAACGCCACGCAAATCATATCGACTATTGGTTGAAGTCATTTTATAAATTTTTGATAGCGCAAAGGTAACTTTTTGAAATAAAAAATGGTGTTATAATCCTACAATTTGACTTCTTCGCTCCATCAAAACAACATTTCTCCACTGATTATCGAGTTGGCCAATTTGTTCAAAAACACCTACAACTCTAAAACCAACGTGTTTATGAAGTGCAATACTAGCAATATTTTCTGGAAAAATTTTTGCATGTAGCATCCAGATAAAATTAGATTCTGCTTCAGGGATTAGAGCCTCCATTAATTTTTTACCTACACCTTTATTTCTTGCTTCTTTAGCAATATAAATACTTATTTCAGCAACTCCTTTATATGCGGGAACATTTGAAAAGGGTAAAAGAGCAATCCAACCAATTACTTTATTATTTTCAATAGCTACAAATCTACAAATTGGAATATGTTGCGCATCCCATTCTTCCCACTCAGGGGCTTCAGTTGTAAAAGTTGCGTTTTTGGTTGCAATTCCTTCTTCAAATATTTTTTTTACATCTTGATAATGAATGCTTTTTAAAGTGATAACTTCCATAGCTTAAAAATTTACTATGTAAAGTTAGTAAAAAAATGCTTTATTAATGATGAGAAACTTCTTTATAAACAGACATAAAAATAACTGATAAATCCTTATCATTTAAAATCATTGCTTTATAATCTGTTGGAATTTCATCATTCTTCAAAGTTTCCTTTTTTACAACAAATTTTACTTCGTAAAGAGCAATTCCTGATTCATCTGTTTGACTTTTTAAAAATTCATATTCTTTTTCAAATTGTGCTAAAAGATCTGGACTTGGAAAAGTTTCATTCATAGTTCTAACAGCATTAAGGGTGTTTTCATTTACCTTTTCTTTTCTCTCTTTAACAGTGTATTCATTTATAATTTCAAAAGATTCTATTTCTAAAAATTTATCTCCAGCTGATTTATCTTTTAAATATCCATTTAAAGAATCTGTAAGTTTTGCTTCAAAAGTTCTTTCATCTTGACAACTTGCAAATAATACAATTGCCACTAAAATGCTTGAGATTTTTTTCATAAGTATATTTTTATACGTTTATTAAAATGTTCAACAAAATTAAACAAAATAGCTAAGTTTTATTGAATTCATTAAATAAAAAAAGATCTTGATAAAAATCAAAATCTTTTTTTGTGACCTCGACAGGATTCAAACCTGTAACCTTCTGAGCCGTAATCAGATGCGCTATTCAGTTGCGCCACGAGGCCTTTTGAGTGCGCAAATATAAAACTTTTTGGTGTATTACAAACTTTTTTTAGTGACTAAATACCTCCACCCAATAATAGCTAATTGCCACTTTTCGGCTTTACTCATATCTAATCGACGTTTTGTAAAAGAAGGCATTATCAATTTATTAATTCGTGCCAATATCTTAAAAAATATTTTATCCATTTAACAAAAATAACAAAACTCTTTTAATTTCAACTTTAAATGAAAACATTTTATATTGTTCCATTTTTTCATACACCCCCCCATATTTTTATACATATTAAACAATTATTATATATTTTTTGATATTTTACCCCTATTGTTTTTTGTTTGTTTCAATTTTTATTTATTTTTGCAACAAATTAAATCAATAAAATTATGTCCACAATTAGATTTCAAGCGCTATTTGAAGCACAAAACAGAAAACCCGTTGTTTTTGAAGATTCTCTCAATCGCTCTCAGTTATTTGGAGAAAATGTTTTTAACAAACAATCTATGCGTCAATATATGACACCAGAAGCTTTTGAAGGTGTTATGAACGCTATGGAATTTGGACATAAAATTGAACGAAAAGTAGCAGATCAAGTTGCATCTGCCATGAAAAGTTGGGCTTTAAATAAAGGGGCTACACATTACACACATTGGTTTCAACCATTAACTGGTTCTACTGCCGAAAAACATGATGCTTTTCTTGAGACACTTCCAAATGGTGAAGCGATGGAAAAATTTGATGGTGGTCAATTAGTCCAACAAGAACCAGATGCATCTAGCTTTCCAAGTGGAGGAATTAGAAACACATTTGAAGCGAGAGGATACACCGCTTGGGATCCAACATCTCCAGCATTTATATACGGAACTGCTCTTTGTATCCCAACAATTTTTGTTTCTTATACTGGTGAAGCTTTAGATAATAAAACGCCTCTTTTAAAATCTTTACAATCAATTGACGAAGCTGCAACTCAAGTTGCTAAATATTTTGATAAAAATGTTACAAAGGTTATTGCGACCTTAGGTTGGGAACAAGAATATTTTTTAATTGATTCTGCTTTAGCAAATTCAAGACCAGACATATCCTTAACAGGAAGAGCTTTATTAGGCCACTCACCTGCTAAAGGTCAACAATTAGATGATCATTATTTTGGATCAATTCCATCAAGAGCATTAAACTTTATGCGAGAATTAGAATTAGAAAGTTTAAAATTAGGAATCCCAGTTAAAACACGTCATAATGAAGTTGCTCCAAATCAATTTGAATTAGCTCCTATTTATGAAGAAGCTAATTTAGCGGTTGATCACAACTCTTTATTGATGGATATTATGGGGAAAATTGCTGAAAAACACAACTTTGTGGTCTTATTCCACGAAAAACCTTTTGCAGGCATCAACGGTTCTGGTAAACACAACAATTGGAGTTTAGCCACTAATACTGGAGTAAATCTATTAGGCCCAGGTAAAACTCCGATGAAAAATCTACAATTTTTAACCTTTTTCATCAACACTATAAAAGCTGTACATGATTATGAAGAATTATTGAGATCTGGGATTGCATCGGCAGGAAATGATCACCGACTTGGAGCCAATGAAGCTCCTCCAGCAATTATTTCAGTATTTATTGGTAAACAATTAAGTGATGTTTTAGATGAATTAGAACAAGTTACTAAAGGCAAATTATCACCTGAAGAAAAAACTGATTTAAAACTAAATGTTGTAGGAAAAATTCCTGAAATCTTATTAGATAATACTGACAGAAACAGAACTTCTGCTTTTGCTTTTACTGGAAATAAATTTGAATTTAGAGCAGTTGGATCCAGCGCCAATTGTGCAACACCAATGATGATCTTAAATGCAATTGTGGCAAAACAACTCATAGAATTTAAAGTAGCTGTTGACAAACTCATCGAAGAAAAGGACATGAAAAAGGATGATGCCATATTCAATGTATTGAGAGAATATATAAAATTATCAAGTAAAATTAGATTTGAAGGTGATGGTTATAGTAAAGCATGGGAAGATGAAGCTGCAAAACGCGGATTAAGCAACCATAAAACAACTCCTCAAGCATTAAAAGCTAAAGTTGCTAAAAAAACTATTCAACTTTTTGAGGATTTAAATATTATGAATAAAGTGGAAATTATTGCACGTCATGAAATAGAATTGGATGAATATACATTGAAAATTCAGATTGAAAGCCGTGTAATTGGCGATTTAGCGCGCAATCATATTATTCCAATTGCTATTCGATATCAAAATACGCTCATCAAAAATGTAAAAGGGTTGAAAAATATTTTTGGCGATGATTTTAAAACCTTTGCCGAAGAACAATTGATGCTTATTAAAGATATTTCACATCATATTAGCCAAATCAATTCTAAAATTACAGATATGACTGAGGCGCGCAAAAAAGCTAATAAAATTGAACATAGCGAGGAAAAAGCTTTTGCCTATTGTGATAAAGTAAAGCCCTATTTTGAAGAAATTCGTTACCACTGCGATAAATTGGAAGTTTTGGTGGATGATGAACTTTGGCCGATGACTAAATATCGAGAATTATTATTTACACGATAATAATAAACAAAAAAAATAGCTCGATGTGTACATCGAGCTATTTTTTTATATAATTTCCGCGGAGAGTCCGAGTTCTAAAAGTTTGGAACAGCGCGGTTTTAAATCAGATAATTCACCTGTTTTAACAATACATTTTCCTTTATAATGAACAATTAATGTACATTGATGTGCTTGTTCATCGGTGTGTTCACAAACACTTATCAGTGAATCTATTACAAAATCAAAAGTATTAACCTCATCATTAAAAAGAACTAGTTCATATTGATTTTCTAATGCTTCAAGAATTTCAACTTCTGCCTGCTCTTTCTTTTTTGTATTCATTTTAAATAGTTCCATCTTAAAAATTTTCATTTTATCAAATTCATTTTATCAAAAAATATACCATTTCAATACTATTTTAATGCTTTATTAGCTTTAAAGATGCCCAATTGTTACGTTCCTTTTGAGCTATAATTTCAAATCCATATTTTAATGTTTCTTCTTCTAGGATCGGAATATCCTCTGTGTAAAAACCACTCAGGAGTAGAATTCCTTTAGAATTCAAGCATTTTGCATATTGAGCCATATCAGCCAATAACACATTTCGATTGATATTTGCTATAATCAAATCATAGTTTTTATCTTTCAACAATTCAACATCACCTTGATAAATAGAAATATTTTCACAATTATTTCTTTCAATATTTTCAATTGAATTTTCAAAACACCATTCATCAATATCAATGGCATCAACTGGCTTAGCTCCTCTCATTTCAGCAAAAATGGCTAATATTCCAGTTCCAGAACCCATATCAAGAACTTTTTTATCTTTTAAATCAACCTCTAATAAATGCTGAATCATCATATGAGTCGTTTCATGGTGTCCTGTACCAAAACTCATTTTAGGCTCAATAACAATATCATATTTTAAATGAGGATTTTGATGAAAAGGGGCGCGAATGCTCACTATTCCATCCACATCAATTGGATTAAAGTTTTTTTCCCATTCGATATTCCAATTTACTTGTTCTATCAATTTATGAATATATGTAATTTCAAATTCTGAAGATTGTAAAATCTGAATATCAGATAAAACATTTTCACTCCAATCTACTTGTTGAATATAAGCAAAAACACCTTCTTCATTTTCTACAAAACTCTCAAAACCAACTTCACCTAATTCTGCTATTAGTATCTCAGTAGCTGGCTCTAGTGGAGATATTTTAAAATCGTACTCTATATAATTCATTTTAAATTGATTTAATTATTGCTGAAAATTCATCAGCATTTAAAGCTGCCCCACCTATTAATCCACCATCTACATCTGGATTTGATAATAATTCTTTAGCATTAGAAGCTTTCATACTTCCTCCGTATAAAATTGAAACATCATTTGACAATTCTTGTGAATATTTTTTTGCAATGATTTTGCGAATAAATGCATGCATTTCTTGTGCTTGATCTGGAGAAGCTGTTTCTCCAGTTCCAATTGCCCAAACAGGTTCATATGCTAAAATAATTTGTTTCCAATCAGATTCGTTTAAATTAAAAAGTGCTTTTTTAATTTGATCCTCAACTACTTTAAAGTGATTCCCAGCTTTACGTTCTTCTAACATTTCGCCAAAACAAAAAATGATTTCCATTTTATTTTGAAGCGCTGATTCAACTTTTTTTACCAAGATTTCATCCGTTTCATTGAACATTGAACGACGCTCAGAATGGCCCAAAATAACAATATTCACTCCAATTCCTTTTAACATTGATGCTGAAATCTCACCAGTAAAAGCTCCACTTTGAGCAAAATGCATATTTTGTGCAGCAACTTCTATAGCTGTATTTTTAGTCATTTCAACAATTGGAATAAGATTTACAAAAGTTGGAGCAACTATAATTCTTTTAGTATTATCCAATTTACTCGGAAATTCATTTAATAAATTTTTAATCAATAATTTGGAAGCCTCTAAATCATTATTCATCTTCCAATTTCCTGCCACAATATTTTTTCTCATCGTTTCTGTTTTTAATCTCTTAATTTCGGATCTAACCAAGTGTAAATAATATCTACAAAAATATTGATAATTATAAACATAGTCGCTATTAAAACAACACTTCCCATAATAATTGGTAAATCTAATGTGTTTAATGCATCTACAATTTCTTTTCCTAAACCGTTCCAATTAAAAATATATTCAACAAAAACAGCTCCGGCTAAAAGTGAAGCAAACCAGCCTGAAATAGCTGTTACTACCGGATTCATAGCATTTCTTAAGGCATGTGTTTTTATAATTTGATACGTTGATAATCCTTTAGATTTAGCCGTTCTGATGTAATCTTGCGTCAAAACTTCTAAAAGCGAATTTCTAGTTAATTGCACAACAACAGCCAACGGTCTGATTCCTAAAACAATCGATGGAAGTAGTAAGTTTTTCCATTGAATATAAATTTTTTCACCAAAATCATCTACTTCATATAAACTTCCTGTCATATTCAAATTAGTGTATTCATGTAGTACAAATCCGAATAACCATGCAAAAAGTACTGCTGCAAAAAAGGAAGGAATACTCATTCCTAAAGTACTTAACAGAGCAATAATCCTATCCATTAAAGAATCTTTCATCAAAGCAGAAATCACACCTAGAAATATTCCAAAAATAATTGCTATGATGATAGAAGAAACAGCTAAAACAAAAGTATTTGGAAAGGTTTCTGCGATTATTTGTGTAACTTTTTTTCCATTTTTCTGAAAAGACTCACGTAAATAAGGGATTTTAAATAAAATTGAAAAAGAATAAGTTTTAACAATTTTTACTGAAGATTGATATTTTTCAGCATCAACAAAAGTGTATGAATTGGAATCTGAACTGTGATAAGAAATGGGCGACAAATCATTTAAATACAATAGATATTGTTGAGATATGGGTTTATCAAACGCATATTTTATCCTGATATTTTGTAATTGCTCACTGTCTTCTTGCTGATCTAACATCATTCTAGCAGGATCTCCAGGCAAAACATTAAATAGAAAAAATATCACTGTTACCACCCCAAAAAGAGTGAGTAAACTATAAGCGGTTTTTTGGATAATTTGTTGAAACAATTTCTACTATTTATACTACAAATATTGAAATAATTTAGCGGAATCCCATCAAATTAAATTCCTATTTTTATAAAACTAATGAATAGCGTATTTTTGCATCATTATCTGATCTTCATGACAACAGAAACACTTGTTAAAAACATAAAGGCTAAAAAATCTTTTCTTTGTATTGGATTGGATCCTGATTTAAATAAAATTCCAAAATATTTATTATCCGAAGAAGATCCTATTTTTGAATTTAATAAACAATTGATTGATGCGACTCATCATTTAACCGTTGCATATAAACCGAAAACTGCTTTTTATGAAGCTTATGGAGTAAAAGGTTGGATTTCTTTAGAAAAAACCATCAATTATCTCAATTTAAAATATCCTGAAATTTTCACCATTGCCGATGCAAAACGAGGTGATATTGGTAACACTTCAACTAAATATGCTGAAGCATTTTTTACGGATTTAAAGTTTGATGCAATTACAGTTTCACCTTATATGGGGATAGATTCTGTGGAGCCATTTTTGAATTTTGAAGATAAATTCACCATTTTATTGGCATTGACATCTAATATTGGAAGTCATAATTTTCAAGAAAAAATGATTAATAACACTCATTTATTTGAACAAGTATTAACAGAATCATTAAAATGGAACAATGCCCACAACTTGATGTATGTAGTTGGAGCCACAAAAGCAACAGCTTTAATAAAAGTTAGAGCTATTGTGCCCAATCATTTTTTATTAATCCCTGGAGTTGGAGTTCAGGGTGGAAGTTTAGAAGAAGTTTGTAAATATGGAATAAATCAAAACATTGGACTGTTAATTAATTCATCTCGGGATATTATTTACGCTGGAAGTGATTTAGATTTTGCTCAAAAATCGATGGAAAAAGCACAACTTTTACAAACCAAAATGGCGGAAATTTTATCTCAAAACGGATTTTAATTATGCCTATTTATACAGATCAATTACAAAGAGAAATCACTGTTAATTCAAAACCTCAGCGTATTATTTCTTTAGTTCCCTCTTTAACAGAATTACTTGTTGATTTAGGATTAGAAAAGAAATTAGTTGGTATTACTCAATTCTGCAAACATCCATTTCATCTTAAATCAACCAAAACAATTGTTGGCGGAACAAAAAAAGTTGATTTAGAAATCATCAAAAGACTACAACCTGATTTTATTTTGTGCGCCAAAGAAGAAAATACACCTGAAATGGTGACCGATTTAGAAAAAATAACCACCGTTTTTGTGGTTGATGTTAAAAGCATTCAAGAATCCATTTCATTAATTGAAATATTGGGAAAAGTATTGCATTGTCAAACGGAATCGGAAAACCTAATACAGAAAATTAATTTCCATTTAACTGATTTTAAAAATTATACTAAATATCTTCCACGAAAGAAAGTAGCTTATTTTATTTGGGAAAATCCGTGGATGGTTGCCGGCGGAAATTGTTATATCAACGACTTGCTAAAACTCAACAATTTTATCAATGTTTATGAAGATAAAGGGCGATATCCTGAAATAGTAATTGAAAATATCCGAAAAGATGGAAATCCTAAAATCATATTATTATCTACTGAACCTTTTCCGTTTAAAGATGAACATGCTTTTGAAATTGGAAGACATTCTAATCATGCTAAAACAGTTTTTGTAGAAGGAGAGATGTTTAGCTGGTATGGTTCTCGACTTTTAAAAGCAATTCCCTACTTCAAAAAAATGCATGAAGTACTTTAAAATTATTAAAAACTCTTAGAAATTAACTAATCTTGTAAAGCAAAAACGCTGCGCAATAAATCGGAAGTTCGTTTGTTAACTTTACTTCTAATTTCTAGCTCTTCAACTGCTACCATGGTAAAAACACCTTTCAAAGCTTCCTGAGTTACATAATCAGTTAGATTTGGATTTACATCATTTGTGAATGGAATGCTATTATATTTTGATATTAAATTAGCCCATATTTTATCAGCTCCAACTTTTTGAAATGAATTTTTTATGATGGGATTAAATTTTTGATACAACTCATCAGAAGTTGTTTTTTGCAAATACATCGTAGCTGCATTTTTATCTCCAACTAAAATATTTTTAGCATCGGTAAAAGTCATTCCTTTTATAGCTGAACTAAAAATGGGGATAGCTTCTCCTACAGCATCTTCAGCCGCACTATTCAATACTTTTAAACCTTCATCTGCCAAATTAGACAAGCCAATACTTCTTAATGTTTTATCTACTTTTTGCAATTCATCAGGAAGAAGAATCTTGACCATTTCATTTTTATAAAACCCATCTTTTAACGCCAATGTAGTAACTTGATTTGTAATTCCATTGTTTAAGGCTTCTTTTAATCCATTTCCAATTTGCTCATTGGTCAATCCTACATTTGGTAATTGATTAACAAGCTGTTTTATTTGTGCACAAGCTGAAAATTGAAAAATAACGACTAGAAATAATATCTTTTTGAACATCTATAAAAATTTAATTTACTAATAAGCTATAAATTATTTTCTAAAACTATCTGTTTTCTTATCATAACCATACGGACAATGTTTACATCCGTTTTTACAACAATAACCTCTTTTTAAATGATAATAAGCTGTAAATACTTTATAGCCTTTTCCATTAAAATAAAATTCTTTTTCTTCTTCCAAATTAAATGAAAAATAAAAAACGCACCTTGTTCAGTGCATTTATAGCATAATTAATTTTTTGATGGCGGATATTTTGCCAAAATTTCTTTGACAAATTCTTTGATACGCGCCTCTTTTTGAGTGCCAGATAAATTATTTAAAACACCACTTCCTATACCTTGCCAAACCATTTCTTTCTTCTGTGCATCTATGATGTCAATAGATAAAGTCCCTTCAGTATATCTAGAATACTGCATTCCGAAACCTGGACCGTAATACCAAGGATACCAACCAAAATGCATATTGTTATATACATCTACCTTTTCTCTTGATTTAGTAAAAATATTGACTAACACATCAGGATTCTCTGATTTTTTCATGCCTTTAGCTGTCAATTCATCTTCAATAGCATACATAATTCTGCGCTTATCTAGGTCGTTGATATCTGCATTGTCAATACCTTTCTTATAAAAAGCAAAAGTTTCATATTTTGCAAAATTTGTTTTTGTATCATAATCAGTAGTAACACGCACACTCACACATGATTCTATTGTAAGAGCAACTAAGAGAATGAGAATTATAGAATATCGTTTCATAGTATATAGTTTTAGAATAAGTTATCCAAAATTGAATTATCTACTTTATTAGGGAGTGTTACTTTTAGTTGAGGTTCTATTTCCATCGCTCTTTTGATGGCGAATTCTGCTCCTTTATTTCTAGCCCAACTTCTTCGTGATATTCCGTTGTTAACATCCCAGAAAAGCATTGATTTTAAGCGCTTTTCAGCTTCAATACTACCATCAAGAACCATACCAAATCCCCCATTTATAACCTCACCCCAGCCAACTCCGCCACCATTATGAATAGACACCCAAGTAGCGCCTCTAAAACTATCTCCAATTACATTTTGAATAGCCATATCTGCTGTAAAACTAGAACCATCATAAATATTAGAAGTTTCCCGATAAGGAGAATCCGTTCCAGAAACATCATGATGATCTCTTCCTAATACAATTGGAGCAGAAATTTCTCCATTTTTCAGCGCATTATTGAATGCTGTTGCAATTTCCATCCTTCCTGTAGCATCAGCATATAAAATACGAGCTTGTGAACCCACAACCAAATTATTTATTTTAGCTTCCTTAATCCACTTGATATTATCTTTCATTTGTTGCTGAATTTCAGCTGGTGATTCTTGAATTAATCGCTCTAAAACAGCTGTAGCAATAGCATCCGTTTTATCTAAATCTTCTGAATTTGCGCTAGAACATACCCATCGAAATGGTCCAAATCCTAAATCAAAACACATGGGCCCCATGATATCTTCTACATAAGATGCATAACGAAATTTTACCCCATCAGCAGCAAAAACTTCAGCACCTGCTCTTCCTGCTTCTAATAAAAATGCATTGCCATAATCGAAAAAATAAGTACCGCGAGCCGTATGTATATTAATGGCTTTCGCTTGTCTTCTAAGTGATTCTTGAATGTATTCTTTAAATTTCTGCGGATTTTTAACCATCATTTGATTGGATTCTTCTAAGCTCAATCCAACAGGATAATAGCCTCCTGCCCACGGATTGTGAAGCGAAGTTTGATCAGAGCCCAAATCGACATACAATTCGACATCAGTAAATTTTTCCCAAACCTCCACAATGTTTCCTTGAAAGCCAATTGAAACTATTTCCTTATTTTTCTTGGCTTCTCTAACTCTTACTACCAAAGTTTCTAAATCAGTTATAACTTCATCAACCCAACCCTGCGAATAACGTGTATGCACTGCTTTAGGATTAATTTCAGCACAAACAGTAATACAACCTGCAATATTTCCTGCTTTTGGTTGCGCTCCGCTCATACCTCCTAAACCTGAAGTTAAAAACAATTTACCAGCTAAATCTTCTCCATTTTTAGCAATCTTTCTTCCTGCATTTAAAACGGTTATTGTGGTTCCATGAACAATTCCTTGCGGACCGATATACATATAACTTCCTGCAGTCATTTGTCCATATTGAGAAACTCCCAACGCATTAAATTTTTCCCAATCATCAGGTTTTGAATAATTAGGAATCACCATTCCATTGGTAACTACAACTCTTGGAGCATTTCTGTGTGATGGATATAATCCCATAGGATGACCTGAATAAATAGTCAAGGTTTGATCTTCTGTCATCTCAGCCAAATACTGCATCGTCAATAAATACTGTGCCCAATTTTGAAATACCGCTCCATTGCCACCATACGTAATCAACTCATGCGGATGCTGTGCCACCGCATAATCCAAATTATTTTGAATCATGTGCATAATCGCTTTAGCTTGGTCACACTTTCCAGGATAATCGTAAATGGGTCTCGCTTTCATTTTATAATTTGGTCTAAAACGATACATATAAATTCGACCAAACTCTTTCAATTCATCAGCAAATTCTTTTGCTAAAACTTTGTGATGTCTTTTGTTAAAATACCGCAAAGCATTTCTAACAGCTAACTTTTTTTCATCAGCATTTAATATATCTTTTCTTTTAGGAGCTTGATTGATTGCGGTATCATTTAATTTTGGTGATGGTAATTCTGATGGAATTCCTTGAAGTATTTCTTCTTGAAAAGTCATTTTTAATTGAATTTTAGTAGCACAAATTTACATTTATTTAGGGTAATTAAAAAAGGTAATTTATTGATGCTTGATTGAATGTTTAGCACAGTTATCTTGAATATATTTTTTCAATTTCTCCCTTTCTATTTTTGTTTATCACACACCTATTTAATTCTTATAAAAAAAATCAATATATTTGGTTATTAAGGCATTATTCTAATATAAACATTTTATTATGAAAAACTATTTCAGCACCTCGTTTAGCTTCACCTTATTATTCTTATTGATTTATAGCCCAATATTGGCAATCGACATTACTGACACTCGCCTTATTTCAGATCCAGCTATCAGTAAAACTCATATTGCCTTCATTTATGCAGAAGACCTTTGGATTGCCAACAAAGACGGTTCTAATCCAAGGAGGCTAACTGTGGATGAAGGCTTGGAATCAAATCCTATTTTTTCACCAGACGGCAGTCTGATTGCTTTTAACACACAATATGACGGCAATACAGATGTTTACATTGTATCAGTTTTGGGAGGTGTTCCTAAGCGCCTCACATGGCATCCCTATAATGACTTAGTTAGGGGTTTTACTCCAAATGGCCAACAAGTTTTGTTTAATTCACAACGAAACACTTTTACCAATAGATATTCACAACTATTTACCATTGAAATTAACGACGGCAAAGTTACGCCT
>JAUYUF010000309.1 GCA_030694835.1 Flavobacteriaceae bacterium
CATCTGGACTTGGTTGAGGGGCATATTCAAAATGCATTCCCAAATCAGAACCATCGCCAAGAAGTTGTTCGAAATTAGGTAAATCATGTGGGGTAGATATTATCAGCACCTCTTTAATACCAGCTAACATTAAAACGGACAACGGATAATAAATCATTGGTTTGTCATAAATAGATAGTAATTGTTTAGACACTCCTTTGGTAATAGGGTATAACCTAGTTCCTGATCCACCTGCTAATATTATTCCTTTCATTTTTTTAATTAGTACTATTAAATCTAACTACTATCAACGTTATTTCTACTAATATATTTTTCTCAATAATGATTCAAAATTAAACATATTCATGAAATAACTACAACAATTAACTAATCTATTGATGTTTAATGGAATTAAACAGTATCTTAATCAATAATTTTGATAAAAACAATTTAAAAATTAGTTTCAAACAGCAATTTTTCACCAAATACTAATCGTTATTTATACTGCTTTTGATAATAGTCTTGATATAATCCACAAGTTACATTTTGTAACCATTCACTATTTTTTAGATACCAATCTATAGTTATAGACAAACCCTCTTCAAAAGTAACTGAGGGTTGCCACCCAAATTCTTTATTTATTTTTGATGCGTCAATGGCGTAGCGTAAATCATGCCCAGGCCTATCTTTTACATAGGTAATAAGTTTTTCGGAAGTACCAATTGGTCTTCCTAATTTTTCATCCATTTGTTGGCATAAAACCTTAATTAATTCAATATTTTGCCACTCATTAAAACCGCCAATATTATAGGTGTCATGGTTTTTCCCTTCATGATATAACAAATCAATTGCTATAGCATGATCAATTACATACAACCAATCTCTGGTATATTTTCCGTTTCCATATACAGGCAATGGTTTTTGTTCAATAATATTATTAATAAATAACGGAATTAATTTTTCTGGAAATTGATTAGGTCCATAATTATTAGAACAATTTGAGATTACGTAGGGCAAACCATAAGTTTCTCCATAAGCACGAACAAAATGATCAGAACTTGCTTTTGAAGCCGAATATGGAGAATTAGGATCATACGAAGTTGTTTCAGTAAACAATCCTGTTTCTCCTAGGGAGCCATACACTTCATCTGTACTAATATGATAAAAACGTTTTCCTTCCCAGTTATTCTTCCATAGATTTTTAAAAGCATTTAGTAAAACCATTGTGCCTAAAATATTTGTTTTTGCAAAAACCAGAGGATCTGTTATTGATCTATCTACATGCGATTCTGCTGCAAGGTGTATTACCCCTTCAAATCGATAGGTTTTAAATAATTGATTTATTAAAATTTCATCGGTAATATCTCCCTTTATAAAGGTATAATTTGATTCTTTTTCAATATCTATTAAATTCTCTAAATTACCCGCATAGGTTAAAGCATCTAAATTTACTATATGATAATTGGCATATTTATTAACAAATTGCCTAACTACGTGAGATCCTATAAATCCTGCACCACCTGTAATTAATATATATTTTTTCATAAATGTTTAACTCATTATTTTTTACAACCTATCATAATCATCTTCTATACGCACAATATCATCCTCACCAAAATATGTGCCTGTTTGAACTTCTATAAATACTACTAATTGTAATGATTTATTTTCAATACGATGTTTTGTTCCTACAGGTATTAAAATGGTTTCTCCTGTTTTATAAGAATTCGGCACATCATCTAATGTAATAATAGCTTCACCTAATACCATTGTCCAAGCTTCAGAACGATGATGATGAAACTGATAGCTCGATCGTTGTCCAGGTTCTACTTCAATACGCTTTACTTTATAAGTAGCTTCATCTTGCAGAACATAATAACGACCCCATGGTCTTTCTTCAAATTCCAAATAGTTCATCATTTAATTATAATTTTTGCAAAAAAACAACTTATTTTCCAATTTGATAATACTCAAAGCCAATTGTTTCGAGGTTAAATGCATTGTATTGGTTTCTGCCATCAAAAATAATGGGGTTATTTAATTGTTTTTTAAGTTCGTTAAAGTCAGGAGCTCTAAACTCTTTCCATTCAGTAAGTAATAATAATGCATCTGCATTCTTTAAGGCTTCATATTTATTATCAAAATAAGCAATATTTTGAATATCTTTTAGATAAAAACTTTGTGCCTCTTTCATAGCTTTCGGATCATACGCCTTAATTTTCGCCCCTCTTTTTACTAAATCATTAATAATGTAAATTGCTGGAGCCTCTCTCATATCATCGGTTCCTGGTTTAAATGCTAAGCCCCAAACGGCAAATGTTTTACCGGTTAAATCTTTACCAAATCGTTTTATAACTTTTTGAGCAATTACCATTTTTTGTTCATTGTTTACATGTTCCACTGAACTTATCAAATGAGCAGTATACCCCACTTCTTCAGCTATTTTTTTTAATGCTTTTACATCTTTTGGAAAACAAGAACCGCCATAACCAGCACCTGGATAAATAAAACTATAACCTATTCTGCTGTCAGAGCCGATACCAATACGTACTTGGTTTACATCTGCCCCTACACGTTCGCAAATATTAGCAATTTCATTCATAAAAGATATCTTAGTAGCTAACATACTATTGGCAGCGTACTTAGTCATTTCAGCCGAACGAATGTCCATGGCAATAAAACGATCTCTGTTGTGTAAAAATGGAGCGTATAATATTCTCATCTTTTCGAATGCCTCATCGTCATCTGCTCCAACTACTACTCTATCTGGTTTCATAAAATCTTCAACGGCTGCACCTTCTTTTAAAAACTCTGGATTAGAAACAACCCAAAATGGAATATTTACACCCCGTTTATTTTGGGCTTCTAAAATAGTTGCTTTTACCTTATCTGCAGTTCCAATTGGTACGGTAGATTTATCAACCACCACTATTGGATGGTTCATCTCATTACCTAATTGTTCTGCAACCGCTAAAACATATTGTAAATCTGCAGAACCATCTTCACCCATAGGCGTTCCAACTGCAATAAATACTATTTCGGCATTTATTAATCCGTCATTAAGTACGGTGCTAAACTTTAAATTACCATTTTTAACATTGTATTGAACCATCGTGGCTAATCCTGGTTCAAAAATAGGGATGATACCTTCTTTTAACTGTGCTATTTTCTTATGATCTACATCTATACAGCTTACATTATTACCCATTTCGGCAAAACAAGTACCGGTAACAAGACCAACATAACCAGTTCCTATAACAGTAATATTCATGTTTTAATTTGTTATATTAGGTTTAATAAAAAACCCTAATTAGAGTATAAAAGTACGTATTTACTGTAATACTTTAATTTATTAACAACTAAAATTATACTAATTTATATTGATGTTTTCTAAAAATATACTTATATTTGTTCTGCTAACCCCTAATTTTAGTTGTTATTAACCTTGAATATTTAAATTATTTTAAATAATGATGCTGTATGTTGCTGTTTCTCAGTATTTTGAAACATTAACATTATTACAGTTGTTGTTTATTTTGGAGACAATTTTAAGATGATAAGCGTTTTTGTAGTAATTATTTCTAAAGTTTCCTCTAATGTAAGTGTTTAAAATTGAAAAAGATTTAATAAATCTTCAGTAGATTTTAATTTAAGTTTTATGGTTAAAGAATTACTTTTAATAAAAACAAAACTATTTCTTTTTGCACTAATTTTATTTAGTGTAACAGGTGCTTATGGACAGTGTACATCTTCAGGTGTAATTTCAGGAAATCAAACTATTTGTTACAACACGCTTCCGGCAACTTTAACTGAAACAACAGCATCAACAGGAACGGGAACTCTTACCTCTCAATGGCAATCAAGTACAGATAATATTACATTTACTAATATTTCTGGAGCTACTTCTACTACTTATAGTCCAACTGCATTAACTCAAAGCACATGGTATAAACGCGTTGATACTTATGATAGCATTCCAATTTGTGAAACTAATGTTGTATTAGTAACGGTACAATCTGTTCCTACTGCTGGCACGATCAGTGGTGTTCAAACGATTTGTAATGGAGGTGATCCTGTTGCATTTACCAGCACTGCAGGTACTGGAAGTGGAACGATATCTTACCGCTGGGAAAGTTCCATTAGTCCTTTCTCTACATGGACTACAATAGCTAGCGCTACTGCTGCAACTTATGATGTTCCATCAGGTTTAACAGCGACAACACAATACAGAAGAATAACCATCTCGACACAAAATAGTGTTGCTTGTGAAAGCGTTCCAACAGCAACAGTTCAGGTAACGGTAAATCCTACTTCAATAGGAGGTACAGCCTCTTCTAATCATACAATTTGTTATGGCGGTACCCCTAATGATATTACACTAACTGGAAACACAGGTGTCATACAGTGGCAATCATCTACAGACAATGTCACTTTTTCAAATATTGCAGGAGCTACGGCAACACCATTGACAAGTGCCCAAATGGGTTCACTAACCGCTACTCGTTATTATCGGGCAGTTGTAACTAGTGGCGTTTGTACATCTGTAAATTCAACGGTAGTTACTGTAACCATAGATCCCATAAAAATAGATGACGGCACATTATTAGGGTATCTAACAACCAGTACACCACCTGGCAGCAATGTAGTTAATGTAACAGCTTGCCCTCAAGATGGAGTTCCAAAGGATGCATTTATCAGTTTAAGTGGGAATACTGGTGCCATTGTTCGATGGGAATATTCACAGTTGAATATCCTCTCGGGAGTTTTAGAGTGGTTTCCATTTGGAGTTGCAACTAGTACCTCTAATACCTTTTCTGATATCACAAAAACCACTTCGGTAAGGGTGGTTACTCAAATTGGGAACTGTGCATTAAGCTACTCCAGACCTTTTATAATGAATGTTATACCACCTAATATTAAACCAACAGTAAATGCTAACTTATTTAGTATTTGCTTAGGAGGCTCTGTTTCAGTAACCGCAACTAGTAGCTTTGCTACTGGTGGAATTTATGGAAATGGTGGTAGTTTTGAAAGTTCAAATCCTTCGGGTTGGAGAGTAGATTATATTCCTGGAGGTGCTGATATATTCCCTGCAAGCGCGAGTAGCACTACTCCAAATAATTTCGCTATTGCAACATCCAGACCAGCAGGAAGAAACTTTTCAGGAACTTTGTATAATGCTAGTATCAATAGTGATAAATATGCTATTGTTAATGGAAATCCTGGAATTCCAACTGGAACTGGACGCACCTTTTCTACTCTTGAAACTCCTATATTCAATACATACGGATTAACTAATCCTAATTTAACGTTTGATCAAGCCTATTTTTTAGCAGCTACGGCATTCCTGAAAATTGAATTATCGCTGGATGGAGGCGCAACCTATAGTATTACGCTAGATCCCGGAATTAATACTTTTAATAGCTTACCTCACAACTTTACTGGTCCAAGTACATCTGGTGCAGGAACTCATTTTTCTAATTTTGTTCCTACAACAATTAATTTACAAGAATATATAGGATATGCTAATTTAAGAGTGCGTTTTTATTATGAAAGCAATGGAACAACAACAAGTTCTTGGGCATTAGATAATATAAAAATACCGGATAAACCAATAAATGAAGTCCTTCAATGGACAGATCTTGAAGGTAATGTTATTTCATCTTCAGAAAATATTAGCTTTAACCCGCCTATTCCTGGTGTCCAAAAGTATGGAGTAACTTCTTTAATCGATGGATGTAGAAGTTCAGGGCCAGATGGAACTACTTTTATTACTGTAAATACAACTAATTCTTACGCTGGTAAAAATATAGCACCTCCTCCTGGTGAATGCGGCACTAAATCTGTAAATCTCCATGCTTATGATAATAGATTAACAGCTAGAGAAAATATTGGAAATGGTGCTTTTGAAGGTTACCTAATTACGGATCCAGATAAACGGCTTGATGCTCCTGGTACAATGTTGCCTTCTGAAACTCCAGGAACTTGGTCAGTTTCACCTGCAACAAATGCTTGTGGAGATCCAACTTTTTCAAATATTAATGACCCTAACGCTACATTCTCTGGTGGAGCCGGAACATATATGCTAACATGGTCTGTAGGAGGTTGCCCTTCCGCTTCTATTCAAGTTACCTTAGAGGATTGCTCTAATGTTAATTTTGATGGTACAAATGATTATGTAACTTTTAATAATAGTTACAATCTGTCTAACCCATTTAGTATAAGCGTATGGGTAAAGCCAAATACTCTTAATGGTACTATTTTTTCAAAAAGAGACCCAAGTGATACTTCAACTGGTTATGATTTAAAAATAAATGCAGGAATTATTTCATTTAATTGGAATAATACAGGTTCTATAGCTTCGGATATTGCAATAACTACAAACAGATGGTATCATATAGCTGTTACTTTTAACGGAACCTATAGATTATATATTGATGGTATTGAAATAAAAAATTCTGGAAATTCAGTACCTGTGTCTAATAATTCTGAATGTTTATTAGGTAAAACCAACGCTACACCTGTAAATTATTTTAACGGATGGATGGATGAGCTTCGCATTTGGAATGTAGCCTTAACATCAGAACAATTGCGCCAAATGATGAACCAAGAGATTAAAACAAGTGGAACTAATGTAATTGGGGAAGTTGTTTCTCTTGCTATAAACGGACTCTCTTGGGCAAATTTACAAGGCTATTATCGAATGAATGTTGGTTGCGGATTATTAACAGCTATAAAAGGGACTCCTGGTAATTTAAGAAATATTACTTCTCCTCAAGAAGATTCTGCACCAATACCATATACTTCTGGAAGAAATGGCACATGGGGCGTTACAACAACCTGGAGGCCTATTCTTTCCCCTTGGAGAACTAGTGAGGTTTTAGCTACTAATTGGGATACAAATCCACGTTGGGCTGCACCAAATAGCACAGGTATTAATGGAGATCCAATAGATTGGAATATTGTTAGAACAACTCATGATATTACTTCAGGCACTAGAGATATCACTGTTTTAGGGCTGTTATCCGATTCTGGCAAATTAACAATGAATGGGGTTACAGATTCAGATGGCACTGGTACAGGTCAAGGATTATGGATTACTCACTATTTAAAACTGAATGGTGTCATCGATTTAGAAGGAGAATCTCAGTTGGTACAAAAAAGATACACCCCTGCTCAATTTAGCGAAAGTATTTTTGACACAAGCAGTTCTGGTTATATTGAACGTGATCAACAAGGTAAAAAAAATAGTTTTAATTATAATTATTGGTCATCTCCAGTGAGTCCTCAAGGTACAGCTAATAATGCACCTTATTCTGTAGGTAGTATTTTAAAAGATGGTTCAATTTCAGCTACCCCAATACCAATATCTTTTGGAGACGGAGCCTATTTTGCAGATGGTACTTTAACAAGTCCTATAAAAATTAGTAATCGTTGGATATATTCTTACAATTCCACTACTGTTGGTAATACTGATTTGCAAAATTACTATCAGTGGAATTATAAAGGAAGTACAGGCTCTATTGGAGCAGGAGAAGGATTTTCAATGAAAGGAACGGGTGGAGCGGCATCAATTACTGCTTTGCAAAATTATGTTTTTGAAGGCAAACCTCATTCTGGTACTATTTTACTTAGCATGGCATCTGGACGGTCCTATTTAATAGGGAATCCTTATCCTTCTGCTTTAGATGCTGATGAATTTATTCTTGACAATATCAAAGAAACTATAAATGGTAAAGTTGGAAGAAATACTATAAATGTCTTTAATGGGGCGCTTTATTTTTGGGATCATTTTATATCAACCAATAATCATTTATTAGCGCAATATGAAGGAGGATATGCTACTTACACGTTAATAGGAAGTGTTGAGGCTATAGCTAATCTATCTTTAGGGGCAAACACAGGCTCTCATGGTTCAAAATTATCTAAACGTTATATTCCTGTTGGACAAGGCTTTTTTATTGATGGCACATTAGATCCAGCCGTGACAGGAACAGTTGCCGTTACAAGTGGAGACTTAGTTTTTAAAAACAGCCAACGTGTATTTGAACGTGAAGCTAATGGGTCTTCAATTTTCTTGAGAACTTCTAAATCAAAAAGAACAACAACTTCGGTTAATGACTCAAAATATGTTGATTCAAGACCAAAAATTAGATTGCAATTTGATTCGCCTTTAGGTTACCGTAGAGGCCTGTTGATTGGTGTAGATGAAAGAACAACTAATGAATTTGATATTGGATTTGATGCGCCTCTGAATGAAGATAATAAAGAGGATATGTTTTGGCTCATTGGAAAAGGCAAATTAGTTATTCAAGGTGTTAATAATTTTAATAAAAATCAAGAATTGACATTGGGTCTTAGAATTGATAAAGCAGGTTTGGTATCTATAAAAATTGATGAACTCGAAAATATAGATTCAAGTACAGAACTTTATATTAAAGATAGCCAAAGTGGAGAAACGTATAATATTAATGATCGAGCATTTGAAATTAACTTAGAAAAGGGCGTTTATCTTGAACGTTTTTCACTTGTTTTTCAGCCTCGTTTAAAGAGATTGGATGAAATTTCCTTAGAAGAAGGTATTAAAGTATTTATGAATAATGTTAATTCCACCTTAAATATTCATAAAATTGTTGATACTACAATTAATGAAGTGTATTTATATAGTATTTTAGGGCAAAACCTTAAAATTTGGAATGCTAATTTTGAAGAACGGAACACTTTATTGCCTATTTATGATATAGCTACAGGTATTTACCTAGTACATGTTAAAACAACCAATGGAAGTATTGTTAAAAGAGTGTATATAGAATAAAAAATAAAAAGTGTGATTATTGCCATTATATAAATCTTGGTTAATTTGCATTTTACAATTGATATGAAAAGTATAAAATTTAAAATATTAGCATTATTTACATTTTTATTTGTAATTACTAATGTATTTGCTCACAAACCAGTAGAACCTCCTGTTCCTGGTAGAGAGTCTGCACCTCCTCCTGTAGGTGTTCCAATTGATGGTGGCCTTGGTTGGTTGTTGCTACTAGGCTCAGCTTATGGTGTTTATAATTTGAAGAAAAATAAAAAAACTTAAAATAAATACTATTTTAGGCCTGTTACTCTTGTATAGTATTATGGTTGTAAAAATTATACTACAAGTGAGGAGTCTAAAAAAGATAGATAAACCCTCATAATTAATATAATTTTTTGATTTATTTTCATCAATTTTTCACCATCTATAATTCATGCCAAATAGAAAAAAAGATGTAATAATTTTATTGAAGTGTACAAATAGTTTTAATCAAAAATTCTGTATGTTTTATTTTGAGTGATTTTCGTTAAAAAAATGCAATCATCAAAAAAAATTAAAAAGAATTATTAATATTTGGGCAACCCGATAAACGCTGTGGACGACAAAATAAATTATACCCTAAACTAATTTGATGAAACCCTCCATTTTCAAAAAGGATATCACCACTTTGTTTGGTGTACGTATAAGAAAACATCCATTTATTAATGTTCACTCCAACAATTGGGGTTATATACTGTAATTCTTCAATCTCATTTCCATCAAAACCTCTACGATAAGATATTCCTCCCCAAAGTTGAGCGCTTGGTAAATCTTTATATACTTTTAAATTAAAATCGGCAAATTTTTCACCTGTACTTTCAATAATTTGAGTCATAATAGAGGGCTCAAACTGAACGCTAGAATTTTTTCCAAAATAATATCCCACTGTTAATAAATACCTTCTTAAATTTAATGATTCATAATTATCATTATAGAGATTTCTAGCAGAGAGCAAGATATTTTTAGCTGTTAAATAGGAGAAAAATCTATCTAAATGATAAGCCACCCCAATATCTGCATTAAAGTAATTTTTACTTTGTACCAATTGTGTAATTTCGGGATCTGGAATGGTAAAATTAGTTTCATCAACACTGTTTACAACTGCCATCATCGAAAATGCCAATGATAATTGATTAATTTCATTAGATCTATTTCCAAAATCGACATGATAAGCATAGGTTCCTTGAATTCCCATTTGTGAATGATAACC
>JAUYUF010000310.1 GCA_030694835.1 Flavobacteriaceae bacterium
TGGAAAAGCTCAAATTCATTGTTTAACTCGTTCTTCAGTAGAGTCTTCAAAATTGGATTTAGCAAATACTTTGAAATCTGCTTTTGAATTAGGAGGCTTTACTGTTTCGTCTACTGGCTCTTATCCAGGTTGGAAACCAAATATGAAATCGTCTATTTTAAAAACGATGACAGAAGTTTATGAAAACATGTTCCAATCTAAAGCTGATGTTGTAGCTTGTCATGCTGGTTTAGAATGTGGTATTTTAGGTGCAAATTATCCTAATATGGAAATGATTTCTTTTGGACCAACAATTAAAGGAGCCCATTCTCCAGATGAGAAAGCGAGTATAAGTTCTACTCAAAAATTTTGGAAATTTTTGTTAGAAGTTCTTAAAAATACTCCTAAAAAATAATTCAATTACCTATAAATTTAACTCACTTTTAAGCAATTAGAAGTGAGTTTTTTATTATTAAAACTTTATGTTTTTGTTAATATCTTAGATTTTCATTAACCATAAAAAATTGTATTTTTACGACTTATTTTATTGATAAAGTTTTCATGGGAAAAATTATTGCAATTGCCAACCAAAAAGGTGGAGTAGGCAAAACCACAACAAGTATTAATTTGGCAGCAGCACTTGGTGTATTAGAAAAAAAAGTGCTCCTAATTGATGCAGATCCACAAGCAAATGCTTCTTCTGGATTAGGGATTGATGTTGAGAATGTTGAAATTGGTACTTACCAACTTTTAGAACATACAGTTTTAGCTAAGGATGCTATCATTAAATCTAATTCTCCCAATGTTGATATTATTCCTTCGCACATTGATTTAGTGGCGGTTGAAATTGAATTGGTCGATAAAGAAGAGCGTGAATATATGCTCAAAAAAACCTTACAATCAGTCAAAGATTCTTATGATTATATTTTAATAGATTGTGCTCCATCCTTAGGTTTAATCACTTTAAATGCTCTAGTAGCTGCCGATTCTGTAATTATTCCAATACAGTGCGAATATTTTGCCCTAGAAGGTTTAGGAAAACTTTTAAACACGATTAAGAGTGTTCAAAAAATCCATAATGCTGATTTAGAAATTGAAGGTTTATTATTAACAATGTACGATTCTCGATTGCGATTATCAAATCAAGTTGTTGAAGAAGTTAGAAAACATTTCCAAGGAATGGTTTTTGAAACTATCATCCAACGAAATATTAAATTAGGAGAAGCACCTAGTTTTGGAGAAAGTATCATTGCATTTGATGCAACAAGTAAAGGTGCTGTAAATTACATTAACTTAGCAGAAGAGATTCTTAAAAAGTATTCATAAAATGGCAAAAGCGGAAAAAAAACAAGCCTTAGGACGCGGTTTATCTGCCTTATTAAAAGACCCAAGTGCTGATATAAATTCAATCAAAGATAAAAACGCCGACAAAATTGTTGGAAATATTGTTGAAATTGAATTAAATACTATTGAAGTAAATCCATTTCAGCCACGAAGTAATTTTAATGAAGAATCTATACAAGAATTAGCTAGCTCTATCAAACAATTAGGTGTAATTCAACCAATTACAGTTCGAAAATTAGAAGGAAATAGATTTCAATTAGTTTCTGGTGAACGTCGTTTTAGAGCTTCGAAACATTTGGGATTAGAGACTATTCCTTCCTACATAAGAATTGCCAATGACCAAGAAATGTTGGAAATGGCTTTGGTTGAGAATATCCAACGTAAAGATTTAGATCCAATAGAAATTTCTCTTTCATACCAAAGATTGATTGAAGAAATCAATTTAACTCAAGAAGAATTAAGTACAAGGGTTGGTAAAAAACGATCAACTGTAACTAATTATTTACGTTTATTAAAATTAGACCCAATTATCCAAACAGGAATGCGTGACGGATTTTTATCTATGGGTCATGGTAGAGCTTTAATCAATATTGAAGATAATAATATTCAGTTAGACCTATACGAACGTATTATAAAAGATCATTTATCTGTTCGTCAAACAGAACAAATAGTTCAGAAATTAAAAGATAGCACAACCACTGAAAGCATTACAACAAAAAAAATTGAAATCCCTTCAAAAATAAAAGAAGGAACTCATGATATTTCTCAATATTTAGGTAAAAAAGTAGAAATAAAATGGGCTGGAAAAGGAAAAGGAAAAATTACTATTCCTTTTTCATCCGAAGAAGAATTTGACAAGATTAAAAATTTATTCAAATAGTGAATTCAAAAATCACACTTTTAGCTATTTTTTTACTTTTCTTTTCAGCAATAATTAAAGCTCAAGAGTTAAGTATAACAGGAACTGAAATCAGTTCTAAAAAAAGTGTAGAATTCAATCCGCTTTCTCCTGCCAAGGCTGCTTTTTATTCAGCAGTTTTACCAGGTTTAGGTCAAGCATATAATAAAAAATATTGGAAAATTCCAATTGTATATGCCGCTATTGGCACTTCTATTTATGTCTATGATTTTAACGATACTGCTTATAATCGGTATCGAACTGCATATAAATTAAGACTTGCAGGAAAACAAGATGAATTTACAAATGATGACGGACAAGTAACTTTATCTACCAATGCACTTATTACTGCTCAAAAAAGTTTCAAAAAAGACAGAGATTTATCTATGTTAGTGACTGGTATTTTTTATGTACTTCAAATTGTAGAAGCAAGTGTAAATGCCCATTTAATTCAGTTTAATATTGATGAAAACATTTCATTTAATCCGAAGTTAATACAACAAGATTATTCTAATAAACCGATTGTTGGTGCTTCATTTAAAATTGATTTATAGTTATGAAATAGCCATGTTTGCAAAAACACAATTGCAAAGCAATCACTGAACACCAAAACAAATAAAAAAATTTGTGAAGTAAACTTTGATGAAAATATTTTAATCAAACTGGCGTATTCCATATGACATTATAAAAAACAAATAAAATATTTACATATGAAAATTGCATTATTAGGATATGGCAAAATGGGTAAAGTAATTGAAAAAATTGCT
>JAUYUF010000315.1 GCA_030694835.1 Flavobacteriaceae bacterium
ATCAAACAAAGATAAATTCAATGGTTTTTCTCCCGTCTTTTCACTGTAAAATTGAAATATTTGATCATTGGTTACTTCTCCAACCACATAGATAGGAGCTCTTTCTCGTTCTGCAATAGCCGTTAAAAATTCTATGGATTCTTTGGGAACAATTAATCCCATTCTTTCTTGCGATTCATTTCCCAATATTTCTTTATAAGATAGGGTAGGATCACCTATTGGCAATTTATCTATATTGATTTTTCCACCTGTTTCTTCTACCAATTCAGATAAACAATTGAGATGACCTCCAGCGCCGTGATCGTGAATGGAAACAATTGGATTTACGCCACTTTCAACCAAAGAACGCACTACATTATTCACTCTTTTTTGCATTTCGGGATTGGAACGTTGAACCGCATTCAATTCAATTAAATTACTCATGGCGCCAGTATCAGTAGAGGATACCGCAGCGCCACCCATTCCAATTCGATAATTATCACCACCTAAAATAACAATTAAATCACCCAATTTAGGTTTGTCTTTTATACTTTCTTCTTTTTTTCCAAAACCGATTCCACCTGCTAACATAATGACTTTATCAAAGCCTAGTATTTGATTTTTTTCCTGATGCTCAAAAGTGAAAACAGATCCTGAAATTAAAGGTTGTCCAAACTTGTTTCCAAAATCGGATGCTCCGTTGGATGCTTTAATTAGAATTTCTAGTGGCGTCTGATAGAGCCATTTTCGTTCTTCTACTTTTTCCCATGGCTTTAATTCTTCCAATCGGGCATAGGGCGTCATATAAACAGCCGTACCAGCTAATGGAATGGACCCTTTTCCGCCTGCCATTCTATCGCGTATTTCTCCCCCAGAACCTGTAGCGGCGCCGTTAAAAGGCTCGACCGTTGTTGGAAAATTATGGGTTTCTGCTTTGAGTGAAATAACAGTATTTAATTCGGTAGTTTGGTAGAAATCAGGTTTATCTGGTGATTTTGGAGCAAAATTTTGAATGGTTGGACCTTCAATAAAAGCTACATTATCTTTATAAGCAGAGATAATAGAATTTGGATTTTCATTAGAAGTTTTACGAATCATCTTAAATAAAGAAGCTTCTTTTTCTACTCCATCAATAATAAAGGTTCCGTTAAAAATTTTATGCCGACAGTGTTCTGAGTTGATTTGTGAAAATCCGAATACTTCAGAATCCGTTAATTTTCTGTTGAGTTTTTTGGCTAAGTTTTCTAAATAATCTATTTCATCATCATTTAATGCTAAGCCTTCTTTTTGATTATAGTCACTTATAGAATCAATTTCAAGTATCGGTTTAGGTTGTGTATTTACAGTAAAAAGATCTTGATGTAAGTCGGTATAATTTTGTTGCAGCATTTTATCAAAATGAACTTCAGATTTTTCTATATTTTGAAAAGACTCTATTCTGATAATCCCTTCAATTCCCATATTCTGCGTAATTTCAACAGCATTGGTACTCCACGGAGTAATCATTTCTTTTCTTGGACCAACAAAATTTCCATGAATATTATCAGTGTTGAAATATTGACTATTACCAAATAACCAAATAAGTTTTTGGAGATCATCGTTTTTTAAAACATTTACAGACTGAACTGCAAAAATATTTTGGGTACTTGTTTGAAAAAAAGAAATCATAGGTTTAGTTTTTACAAATTTAAAATTCTTTTATTGATTGGAGCTTTTAATATCTACATTAATGGTATAAAAAAAGCGGCACAAAGCCGCTGATTGATATTAAATTATAGTTCATCTGTCTTTTTTCTTTCCAGTAAAGCCATATAAAATCCGTCATATCCAGATTTTGATGGCAAAACTATATTTTCTTTTACAAAAGTAAAATCTTTGTGATTGTTTAAAAATTGTGTCACTTGATGTTGATTTTCAGATGGTAAGATAGAACAGGTAGCATAAACTAATTTTCCTCCATTTTTAACTAAAGAAGCGTACTGATCTAGTATTTCTGCTTGAGTTTTTTTGATGTTTTCAATAAATTCGGGTTGTAATTTCCATTTAGCATCTGGATTCCGTCTTAAAACGCCTAATCCACTACATGGTGCATCAATTAAAACACGATCAGCCGTTTCTTTTAGCTTTTTAATGACTTTACTAGAATCTATCACCCGTGTTTCT
>JAUYUF010000316.1 GCA_030694835.1 Flavobacteriaceae bacterium
TTAATTACCATTGCTAAAGGAATGGGAAATGGATTTCCAGTAGCTGGTGTATTAATAAATCCAAACATCAAATCAAAACACGGAATGTTAGGAACCACTTTTGGTGGCAATTATTTGGCATGTACCGCAGCTATAGCAGTATTAGATGTCATGAAAGAAGAAAACTTAATCAACAACGCCCAAGAAATGGGCAATTATTTGATAGCAGAACTCAAGAAAATAGAAGGTATCAAAGAAGTACGAGGATTAGGATTGATGATTGGAATTGAATTAGAAGTTCCTTGTTCATCTATCAGGAATAAACTACTACAAAACCATCAAATGTTTACTGGCTCATCCTCTAACAAAAATACCTTGCGAATTTTACCCGCACTTAATATCAAACAACAAGAATTAGATAGCTTTTTAGAAGCCTTCAAGTATGAATTAAAAAATCAATCTGTAAAATGAAATACTTTACCACCGTACATGACGTAAATAATGTCAATGATTTGGTGCAAGATGCGCTCAATATCAAACAAAACCCTTATGCTTTTTCTGAAATAGGAAAGAACAAAACCTTGGGATTAATTTTTATGAATCCAAGTTTAAGAACACGTTTAAGTACTCAAAAAGCAGGGATGAATTTAGGCATGAATGTAATGGTGATGAATATTGACAAGGAAGGTTGGGCTTTAGAGTTGGAAGACGGTGCTGTAATGAATGGCAATACTGTTGAACATATTAAAGATGCAGCAGCGGTGATGGGTCAATATTGTGATATTATCGGGATTCGTTGTTTTCCTTCTTTAAAAAATAAAGAGGAAGATTATTCAGAAAAGGTGTTGTTAAAATTTATGGAAAATTGTGGTGTCCCTATAGTTAGTCTAGAAAGTGCTACACTTCATCCCTTACAAAGTTTAGCTGATTTAATGACTATCAAAGAACAATGGAGTGAAAATAGAAAACCAAAAGTGGTACTGACATGGGCTCCTCACATTAAAGCTTTACCTCAAGCTGTTGCTAATTCATTTAGTGAATGGATGGGAAAAGCAGCTGTTGATTTTATCATAACACACCCAGAAGGCTATGAATTATGTGAAGATTATACCAAAGGAGCAACAATTTATCATAATCAAGATGAAGCTTTAAAAAATGCTGATTTTATTTATGTCAAAAACTGGTCTACTTATACAGATTACGGTAAAGTAATGAACACTGATAAAAGTTGGATGTTGACTCATGAAAAATTAAAAAGAACTAATAATGCAAAAGTAATGCACTGTTTACCAGTTCGTAGAAATATAGAATTGAGTGATGAAATATTAGATGGTAAAAATTCGTTAGTGATTGAGCAAGCTGCCAATAGATTATTTGCGGCACAAGCCGTTTTGAAAAAAATATTAGAAAAATAATCCTATGAACAAATTATACATCATAAAAATTGGTGGAAACGTACTGGATGATCAAGAGGCATTGGAACAATTTCTGAATGATTTTGCAAGCATCAAGTCGCCTAAAATATTAGTTCATGGAGGCGGAAAGTTGGCCAGTGAATTAGCCATTAAGTTAGATATTGAACAATCAATTGTTAACGGAAGAAGAATTACAGATGCTGAAACATTGAAAATTACCACCATGGTTTATGCTGGATTGATAAATAAACAATTAGTAGCCTCTCTTCAGGCAAAAAAAAACAATGCCCTAGGATTGTCTGGAGCAGATGTTAATATGATTACAGCACAAAAAAGAACCATTGTCGACATTGATTATGGTTTTGTAGGTGATTTAGTAGAAAATGGAGTGAATACGGATGTTTTAAATTCCTTTATAAAACAAGGTATCGTGCCTGTTTTTTCAGCCATTACCCATGATGGAAAAGGGCAACTGTTAAATACCAATGCAGATACCATTGCTGCTGCTATTGCGGTAGCTCTTTCTGATAGGTATCATGTTGAGTTAATCTATTGTTTTGAAAAGAAAGGAGTTTTAAAAAATATTTTAGATGAAAATTCGGTGATTAAAACGATGAGCCAACAAGTATATGTTGATTTTCAAAATGATGGAATTATTTCTGAAGGAATGATACCAAAATTAAACAATGCTTTCTCGGCTTTACAAAATGGAGTTCAATCAGTATTCATCATCCATTACAGTGATTTATTAAAAACTTTAAACACAGAACATGCAGGAACAAAACTTACACTTTAAAACATTGATACCCCTTCTTCAAAAAGAAGCTATACAATTGTTACAAAAGTTAATTACCATCCCTTCTCTGAGTAAAGAAGAAGATATTACTGCAAATACCATTGAAGCTTTTATTCAATCAAAAGGGATAAAAACATACCGAAATGGAAATAATATTTGGTGTTATAATAAATTTTTTGATGGAAATAAACCCACCATTTTACTCAATTCACACCACGATACGGTAAAACCTAACAATGGCTATACCTTAAATCCTTTTGAAGCAGTGATTTTAGATGAAAAATTATATGGATTAGGAAGTAATGATGCAGGAGGAGCATTGGTTAGTTTATTAGCAAGCTTTTTATATTTTTACGACAGAACAGATTTAAACTACAATATACTCTATGTCGCTTCTGCTGAAGAAGAAATTTCAGGCACTAATGGAATGGAATCTATATTAGCTGATTTAGGTTTAATAGAATTTGCCATTGTTGGAGAACCCACACAAATGCAATTAGCTATTGCTGAGAAGGGATTATTGGTTTTAGATTGTATTGCTAGCGGAAAATCTGGTCATGCTGCCAGAAACGAAGGTGAAAATGCTATATACAATGCTTTAAAAGATATAGAATGGTTTAGAAGCTATCAGTTTCCTAAGATTTCAGAAACTTTAGGTCCCGTTAAAATGACAGTAACTACCATTCATTCAGGTTCTCAACACAATGTAGTCCCAGATATATGTGAATTTACTGTTGACATCCGAACTACTGATACATATAGCAATTCTGAAATTTATGAGCTTATTAAACAATATGTTCGTTGTGAAATAAAGCCACGTTCGTTGCGATTAAATCCGTCTTCTATCGATAAAAATCACCCCATTGTAAAAGCAGGCCTTCTTTTAGGACGAACAACCTATGGCTCTCCCACAAGTTCTGACCAAGCGGTCATGAATTTTCCTTCTTTAAAAATGGGACCAGGGGATTCTGCTCGTTCGCATACTGCAGATGAATTTATCTATCTAAATGAAATAGAAGAAGGAATTAACTTATATATTCAACTTTTAAATCAAGTATTATGAAACTATGGCAAAAAGACGATAAGTCATCCTCTGAATTAATTGAAAAATTTACGGTAGGAAATGATCAAGAGCTCGACATGGTATTGGCTGAATTTGATGTAAAAGGTTCTTTAGCTCACACACAAATGCTCGAATCTATTGGATTATTAACAAAAAAAGAACTCCATCTCATTCATTCGGAATTACATCTTATTCTAAACAATATAAAAAATAATAATTTTAAAATTGATGAAGGAGTTGAAGATATTCACTCTCAAATTGAATTGATGCTTACTCAAAAAATAGGTGAAGTAGGAAAAAAAATTCACAGTGGACGATCTAGAAATGATCAGGTTTTAACTGATATCAAATTGTATTTACGATATGAGTTAAAAGAAATTGTCCAGCTTGTAAACAGTTTATTTACACAACTGATAGCGCAAAGCGAAACCCATAAAAATACCCTACTTCCAGGATATACACATTTACAAATAGCGATGCCCTCCTCCTTCGGTTTGTGGTTTGGAGCTTATGCCGAAAGTTTAGTTGATGATATGGAGCTTGTTGTTGCTGCCTATAACGTTACTAATAAAAATCCATTAGGTTCAGGTGCTGGCTATGGTTCATCCTTTCCCCTAAATCGAGAAATGACAACAGAACTTTTAGAGTTTAAATCTTTAAATTACAATGTTGTTTATGCCCAAATGACAAGAGGAAAAACTGAAAAAATCGTTTCGATGGCTTTAGCTTCTGTTGCTGCTACTTTGTCTAAATTGGCGTTTGATATGTGTTTATATATGAATCAAAATTTTGGTTTTGTTAGTTTTCCAAATGAATTAACAACGGGCAGTAGTATTATGCCTCATAAAAAGAATCCAGATGTATTTGAATTGATTCGTGCTAAGTGTAATAAATTGCAGGCTTTACCAAATGAATTAACGCTTTTAACTAATAATTTACCTTCGGGTTATCATCGAGATTTGCAATTGACTAAAGAGAGTTTATTTCCTGCTATCCAAGAGTTAAAATCATGTTTAGAAATGACCGCTTATATGTTGCAACATATTGAAGTAAATTCAACCATTTTAAATGATGATAAATATAAGTACTTGTTTAGTGTTGAAGTAGTAAATGAGCAGGTATTAGCAGGAATTCCTTTTCGTGATGCTTATAAAAATGTAGGAAATGCCATTGAAAATAACAGTTTTAATCCTTCAATTGATTTAAAACATACACATACAGGAAGTATAGGAAATTTATGTAATGAACAAATTATTCAACAAATGGAGGCTTTAAAAAAGAAGTTTTAAGTTTGAATTATGAATAAAAATTGAACGATTAATAGTTATTTATAAAAGAAAAAAGCTCCGAAATTCGGAGCTTTTTTTGGGTGGAAGACCGGGTTCGAACCGGCGACCCTCGGTACCACAAACCGATGCTCTAACCAGCTGAGCTACAACCACCATTTTTGTGATTGCAAATCTACACTTTTTTCAATATTCTACAAATATTTTTTTAAATTAATTTATCAAGTGAATCAACCGCTACATAACGTTCTGCTGTAAATCCTTCTGCATAAGAAACGCCTATTAATCGACCTAAATTCTGTGCTCTATAACGAACACTTTCAATAAAATTTTTAGAACTAATAGGTGAAGATGGCTCATTACTTTCTGGATTATAAAACTGAGAATCATAGGCTTTTACAGCACTCATTTTAGTTTCAATAAAATCAGAAATATCTACCACAAAATCTGGTTTTAAATCATCCCATTGAATATAATGATAAACTTGTTGAGGTCTCCAAGCTTCTTGAATTTTTCCTTCAAAAGTTGTTTCAACTTTTCTTAGTCCAGCTAAAAAACAAGCTGACGATGCTAATTCACTTCCTTTTTGATGGTCAATATGTCGATCACTAATTGCATTTAATAATACGATCTCAGGCTTATATTTTCGAATCATTTTAACAACTTCAATCTGATGTATTTTATCATTGATAAAAAAACCATCTGCGAATCCAAGATTTTCACGAATACTAACCCCTAAAATTTTAGCAGCATTATTAGCCTCTTTTTCTCTAATTTCTTCCGTTCCTCTTGTACCTAGCTCTCCTCGTGTTAAATCTAATATTCCAACTTTCTTTCCCAAATAAATTTCTTTGGTAAGTGTTGCTCCACAACCTAATTCTACATCATCTGGATGAGCTCCAATAGCTAGAATGTCTAATTTCATATTATAATATTTTAATATCTATTACAAAGATAGAAGAATATATCTATTGTATTTATATCTATTTTATGAATGAAATTAAAAAAAATGATTCGTTTGTTTGTATGTTTTTATGAATGAATAGCATATTTTTATAAATGAATGGTAATTTTTTTGATTATTTTCTTGCTTTTTGATTTTTAATATCATAAATTTACATCATGATAAAAGTTTCATCAACTCAACATTATTATGTTATGAAAAATTTAATTTTAATTTTAGCTCTTTTCATTACCTATTTTGCAGGATATTCTCAAGTATCAGATATTGAAAAAAATGCATTGATAGCTTTCAATAAATCTACAGATGGAGAGAATTGGACTATTAAATGGGATTTAAACAAGCCCGTTAATGAGTGGTATGGAGTGAGAGTAATAGACAATCATGTTACTCAAATAATTTTGACTAATAATAATTTACACGGAACAATATCTTCTGAAATAACTCAATTAGGTCATTTAAAAACATTAAATCTTCATAGAAATAGTATTATTGGTGTAATTCCAGCTAATATTGGAAATTTAAAAGAATTGAAAGAATTAATACTTTCATTTAATAGTATCAAAGGGGAAATTCCAGCATCATTATACTCTATCAAATCTTTAGAAAATTTGAGTTTATTTATGAATGAAATTTCTGGGTCTATTTCTCCTAAAATTGGTCAATTAACTAATTTAAAACAGTTAGTGTTATTTAATAATTTCTTTTCCGGAAGAATTCCTAAAGAAATTGGCAATCTTACACAATTAGAAGTAATTCAAATTAGTAGCAATAAAATATCAGGAAATATACCTACTGAAATTTGTCAATTACAACAACTTCAAATAGTTAGTTTGTTTGATAATCAAATGGAAGGCACTATTCCACTTGGTATAGCATCTCTAGTAAATTTGAAAGAATTAAATTTAAAAGAAAATAAATTCACTCCTATATATCCATTAGAATTAAAAAAATTAGGATTTATTAAACAATTATATATTGACTCTAAAGAAAATTCAATAAACATATCTAATAATACACAAGACGTTATTGCTGCTGCATTGAAATAATAATCACCCCAATATTGCAAAAAAAGAGTTGAAGCTTAGCGCTTCAACTCTTTTTTTATGAAAACAATTCTAAATTAATTAAGGTAGGATTTCATAAGAATTATTTATTGATTAACTTTAAAGCTAAAAGCTAAAAGTTCAATCTAACATTAAAAATTTATCTATGAAAATCCAAAAAAGAGTTTATCATTTTGGCAATAATACTGCTGATGGCAACAAAAATATGAAACAACTTTTAGGGGGAAAGGGCGCTAACTTGGCAGAGATGAGTAGTCTTGGAATTCCTGTTCCAGCAGGTTTTACAATTACAACCGAAGTTTGTAACGAATATAATTCATTGGGAAAAGAAGAAATAATAGAATTTTTATCTGAAGAAGTTCAACGAGGAATTCATCATATTGAAACAATGATGGGCGCTATTTTTAATTCGGCAGAAAATCCGTTATTACTTTCTGTACGTTCTGGTGCCAGAGATTCTATGCCCGGAATGATGGATACGGTCTTGAATATCGGATTAAATGATGAAGTGGTTAATATAATTGCTTTAAGAACTGGTAATGAACGTTTCGCATGGGATACATACCGACGATTTATACAAATGTACGGAGATGTTGTAATGAAAATCAATACCAATTCTGACAGCAATGAATGTGAATTTGAAAAAATAATTCATCAATTAAAATCGCTTAAAAAAATCAACAGTGATCAAGATTTTTCTACGGATGATTTGAAAGAATTAGTACATCAATTCAAACAACTCATCAAAAAACAAACTGATAAAGAATTTCCAACGGATCCATGGTCACAACTTTGGAATTCCATTATGGCTGTTTTTGAAAGTTGGCATACTCCACGTGCCATTTATTACCGAGAAATTAATCAAATTCCTAATGATTGGGGAACAGCGGTAAATATTCAAGCAATGGTTTTCGGAAATATGGGAAACAATTCTGGCTCTGGAGTGGCTTTTACACGAGATGCTGCAACAGGATTAAATGAATTTAATGGAGAATATCTCATTAATGCACAAGGAGAAGATGTAGTTGCAGGTGTAAGAACACCGCTTCAAATAACAAAGTCTAGTTCATTAAACTGGGCTAAATTAGCTCTTATTTCAGAAGAGGTAAGAAAAAAAACTTATCCATCATTAGAAGAATATTTGCCAGAAGTTTATGTAGAATTATATGAAGTTCAACAAAAACTTGAAAATCATTTTAGAGATATGCAAGATATTGAATTTACTATTCAAGAAGGTAAATTGTGGCTTTTACAAACAAGAGATGGAAAACGTACTGGAGCTGCTATGATTAAAATTGGAATGGATATGCTACAAGAAGGGTTAATTGATGAAGACACTACTTTACTTAAAATGAATCCCAATAAATTAGATGAATTATTGCATCCAATTTTTGATCCAGCAGCCATCATTAAAGCTAAAATTATTACAAATGGTCTTCCAGCATCACCTGGTGCAGCTTCCGGACAAATTACGTTTTCTGCTGAAAAAGCAGAGCAATATTTTGAAGAAGAAAAATCTGCCATTTTAGTAAGAACAGAAACCTCTGCTGATGACTTAAAAGGAATGCATAAATCTGTTGGTATTTTAACGGCAAGAGGTGGTATGACTTCTCACGCCGCAGTAGTAGCTAGAGGGATGGGTAAATGCTGTATTTCTGGAGCTGGAGCTTTAAGTATAGATTATGATAATAATTTAAT
>JAUYUF010000324.1 GCA_030694835.1 Flavobacteriaceae bacterium
GAAAAATTTGAATCTATGCTAAAAACCAATAAGGTTTATTTCTTTGATTCAGAGGATTTTGTTGACATTATTAATTATTATTTTGAAACAGGAAAAGACAATCTTGCCAATCAAGCAATTAAATTAGGTTTAACTCAACATCCAAGTTCTTTTGAGTTAAAATTACTGAAAGTTGAACAATTAATTAATGAAGACAAAACAGATGAAGCTAATTTATTGTTAAATGAGTTGTATCATATTGAGCCTACTCATGAGCAATTATTTTTGTTAAAAGCATCGATGTACTCTAAGAATTTACAGTATAAAAAAGCAATTCAAATGCTTAGAAAAGCATTGAAATATACTGATGATGAAGCTGAAGTTTTATTTTTAATTGGGATGGAATTTATGTATCAAGAAGAGTATGATGAGGCTGAAAAATATTTTAGATTAGTTTTGGAAATAGATTCAGACGATGACCAAGTTTTAAATAATCTTATTTTCTGTTATGACATTCAAGAACAACATGTAATTGCAGAAGATTTTTTGCTTCAATATATTGAGCAAAATCCTTATAGTGATGTAGCTTGGTTTCAATTAGGAAAGCAATATTATGCTCAAAAAAAATATCGGGATGCCTTAAAAGCATATGATTATGCACTTGTAATAGAAGATACTTTTGTGGGAGCTTATATTGAAAAAGGAAAAACTTTTGAAAAGTTGAAAAAGCACGAAGATGCCATTTATAATTATACCATTACTTTAAAGTTAGAAGATCCTTCAGCATATATTTATTTCAAAATTGGAAAATGTTATGAGCGGATTAACGAGTTCGAAAAAGCTGTAATTTTTCATAGAAAAGCTATTCATGAAGATCCTCTATTTGAAAAAAGTTGGCTAGCATTAATAAAATTATTTATTAAAAAGAATCAATTTCAAGATGCTTTATTTGTTGTAGAAAATGCAATTGAAATTGATGAGCATAATATTGTTTTTAAAAAAAATAAAGAAAAAATTCTCCAACAATTAAATAAAGATATTTCTCTTTAAATTCGAATTTTTTACTTTTAATCAATTTTATTTTCTTGTTATTTAAA
>JAUYUF010000326.1 GCA_030694835.1 Flavobacteriaceae bacterium
ATCAAAATCAAGCAATGGAGCAATATTGTATTGTCCAAGACTATGCTTTACAGTTGATCGAATAATAGAATAAATAGATTGCTCATTATCAAATTTAATTTCAGTTTTTGTTGGATGAATGTTGATATCAATAGATTGAGGCGGAACATTCATGAATAAAAAAAAGGAAGGCATCGAGCCAAAAGGCAATAATCCTTCAAAAGCGCTGGCAATAGCGTGATTTAAATATGCACTTTTGATGAATCGTTCATTGACAAAGAAAAATTGTTCACCTCTTTTTTTCTTAGAAAATTCTGGTTTAATAACAAATCCTTCTAAAGTAAGAATTTCAGTATCCTCTTTTATCGGAACTAACTTTTCATTGGTTTTACTGCCAAACACAGAAACAATTCGCTGACGTAAATTGGAAATAGGTAAATGATAAACTTCTTGATCATTGTGATAAAGAGAAAAGCTAATCGTTGGATGCGCTAATGAAACTCTTAGAAATTCATCAATAATGTGACGCATTTCTATCGTATTAGATTTTAAAAAATTGCGACGCGCAGGAATGTTATAAAACAGATTTTTTACTGAAATACTACTTCCTTTAGGTGTATTGATAAATTCTTGTTCAACAACTTCACTTCCTTCAATTCTGATAAAATTTCCCAATTCTTCATCATCCATTCTTGTTTTTAGCTCAACATGTGCAATAGCAGCAATTGAAGCTAGTGCTTCACCTCTAAAACCTTTAGTGTGAATATTAAATAAATCATCGGCCGATTTAATTTTAGAAGTAGCATGTCTTTCAAAACATAAACGGGCATCAGTTGTACTCATTCCCGTTCCGTTATCCATGACTTGAACTAAAGCTTTTCCGGCATCTTTTACCAATAATTTAATGTCAGTCGCTTTGGCATCAATGGCATTTTCTAGTAATTCTTTTACAACAGATGCAGGTCTTTGCACCACTTCACCCGCTGCAATTTGATTAGCAACATGGTCAGGTAATAAATGGATGATATCTGACATTAAAAAAGAGTGTGTATTTGAAGAATATAAGCTACTATGCCTACTAAAATAGTTATAATTACTGCTAATCTTAAGGAAGTATTTCTATCGGAAGTGCTTTTTTTAGCACGAATCCAATCAGACTTTAGATTATTTTTGGTCAATTTAATTCTTTGAGAATCATCAATATCAATATTCCCTTCCTCATGATATTTTTTTTCTAACTGTTCTCTACGTTCTTTACGCTCGTCATAATAACGAGGTTTGTAGTTAAAATCGTAGTGAGTACGTGGTTTAAAAAAATTTCCAAACATAAGTTTAAATTAACTTTATAAAGTTACAGAAATAAATAAAAAGAGGTTAATTTATATTGTTAAAACTATTTTAAAGTTGCCATTTTTATAGCAGCAATAGCACATTCGACTCCTTTATTTCCATGTTTTCCACCAGATCTGTCAATAGATTGTTGCACGGTAAAATCGGTTAATACGCAATAAATAGTTGGTATAGAAAATTGAAGATTTAAATCTTTAATTCCTTGAGTTACACCATCACAGATAAAATCAAAATGTTTTGTTTCTCCTTGAATGATGTTGCCAATTGCAATAACAGCATCAAGTTTTTGAGTTTCTAACATTTTTTTACAACCATAAATAAGTTCAAAACTACCTGGTACATTCCAACGGATAATATTTTCAGGTTTTGCTCCATTATCTATAAGCGTATCAAAAGCACCCTGAAATAAGTTTTCTGTAATACTTTCATTCCATTCAGAAACAACAATCCCAAACCGATAGTTACTCGCATTTGGGATGGTGGTTTTATCATATGCTGATAAATTTGTTGTAGCCATACTACTTATTTTTCTGAAGCATATTTTGCTTTATTGATGTATAAATCAATATTTACAGCTTCATTTGAGTTTGGATATTCGTCTTTTATTTTAGTAAAATAGGTTGTAGCTTTTTCAAAATTACCTAAATCAAATGCAGTATTAGCAGCTTTGAATAAATAGAATGGAGTTGTAAAAGCATTTTCACGCATTTTTGCAGCTTCTTCATAATATTCTAAAGCATCCTTTGGTTGATTGATATCAGTAAAAGCATCACCTATGGCACCTTTAGCAATTGGAGCTAGTAATTCATCTTTAGATTTAAAATCGTTTAAATAGCTAATAGCATTTTTATAATCTTTCAATCTTAGGTATGAAATACCAGCGTAATAGTTGGCTAAATTTCCTGCTTTTGTACCACTATAATTATCAACTATATCAACAAAACCATATTTTCCATCAGCACCTTCTAAACTCATTTTGAATAATGAATCTGCAGCAACTTCATTATTAATGGCCATTTCAAAGTATTTCTTTGGAAAAGCTAACTCATCTGCAGCTTCAATTTCTTTAGGTCCAGCAACATATTTTTGGTATGCCATATAACCTAAAATTACAACTACAATTGCTGTTAATCCGATAAAAATATTTTTTTGATGTTTGATAATCCAATCTTCTGATTTAGAAGCGGTAGAGTCTAAAGTTTTGAAAACTTCAGCAGTTGTACTTTTTATATTCTCTGATGATTGATCTCCAGAAGTTTTATTTGAAACTTTCTTTTTGTATGTTGCCATTTTCTTATAATTAATTACGCGCAAAAATAGAATATTTAATTGAGAAGTAAAAACTCACCGTTAAGGATTTTTTCAATAAATTGCAATTTAAATTCTGAACTAACAATATTCTATGTTTCTTAAGAAGTTATCAGTAATTAATTTTAAAAATTTTGATTCAGAAGAATTCACTTTCGATTCTAATATCAACTGCTTTGTGGGTAATAACGGAGTAGGAAAAACGAATGTTTTAGATGCTATTTATTATTTATCATTTGCTAAAAGTTATTTTAATCCAGTAACGTCACAGAATGTTCGTCATAATGAAGATTTTTTCTTTATAGAAGGCGAATATGAACGTAATAATAGAAATGACAATGTAGTTTGTAGTTATAAAAAAGGTCATAAAAAGTTGATTAAACTCAACGGAAAAGAGTTCGAAAAGTTTGCTGATTATATTGGAACTATTCCGCTTGTAATTATTTCACCGGCTGATCGTGATTTAATTATTGAAGGAAGTGAAACTCGTAGAAAATTTATGGATGGAGTTATTTCTCAACTCGATAATTTATATTTAAAAACACTTATTAATTACAATAGAATTATTGCTCAACGCAATGTTTTATTAAAATATTTTGCTGCTAATAGAAAGTTTGATTCCATTAGTTTACAAGTTTATGATGAGCAGTTAGAGCAATATGGTTCTGTTATTTTTGAAAAGAGAAGCGCTTTTTTAGAGAAGTTTATTCCTATTTTTAAAGCTCGATATCTGGAAATTTGTAACGAAAAAGAACAAGTAGATTTAGTTTATGATTCGAAACTTTTTGATTG
>JAUYUF010000328.1 GCA_030694835.1 Flavobacteriaceae bacterium
CATCTATTGAATAGATGATTTTTAATAACCAACTATCAATTTGTTAGAATATGAGTAATTATCACATTAAGCATTTAGAAGAATATTTTCAAGTATATAGAAAATCGGTTAGAAATCCAGAAAGTTTCTGGGAAGAAATAGCTGAAGAACATTTTGTTTGGCGTAAACGTTGGCATAAAGTATTGGAGTGGGATTTTAAAAAACCAGAAATAAAATGGTTTGAAGGCGCTCAACTCAATATTACTGAAAATTGTATTGATAGACATTTAAGTACTCGAAGCAATAAAACAGCTATTTTATTTGAACCTAATAATCCGAAAGAAAAGGCTCAGAAAATTACCTATTTTCAACTTTATGAACGTGTAAATCAGTTTGCAAATGTTTTAAGAGATCAAGGAATACAAAAAGGAGATCGTGTTTGTATCTATTTACCGATGATTCCTGAGTTGGCTGTTGCTATTTTAGCTTGTGCTCGTATCGGAGCTATTCACTCTGTTGTTTTTGCCGGATTTTCAGCAACTGCACTTGCTACCAGAATCAATGATAGTGATTGTAAAATGGTAATCACTTCTGATGGTTCTTATCGTGGTGAAAAAAGTATCGATTTAAAAGGAATTGTTGATGATGCCCTTGATAAAAGTCCTTGTGTTAAAAATGTTTTAGTAGTAAAAAGAACCAATACAACTATTTCTATGAAAGAAGGACGTGATCTATGGGTACAACCGCTGTTAGATAAAGCTTCTACAACATGTCAAATGGAAATTATGGAAGCAGAAGATCCTTTGTTTATTCTTTATACTTCCGGTTCTACAGGTATGCCAAAAGGAATGTTACATACTACTGCTGGTTATATGGTTTATACAGCTTATACTTTCAAGAATGTTTTTCAATATAGAGAAGAAGATATTTATTGGTGTACTGCTGATATTGGCTGGATTACAGGTCACAGTTATATTTTATATGGACCACTAGCCAACGGTGCTACCACAGTCATGTTTGAAGGAATACCAAGTTATCCTGATTTTGGTCGATTCTGGGAAATAATTCAAAAACATAAGATTACTCAGTTTTATACCGCTCCAACTGCTATTCGTGCGCTCGCAAAGGAAAATTTAGACTATGTAGAAAAGTACGATTTGTCTTCATTAAAAGTTCTAGGAACCGTTGGAGAACCCATCAATGAAGAAGCTTGGCATTGGTACAATAACAATGTTGGCAAAAAACAAAGTCCGATTGTAGACACCTGGTGGCAAACGGAGACAGGCGGAATCCTCATCTCTCCAATTCCATTTGCAACGCCAACAAAACCTACCTACGCAACATTGCCACTTCCTGGAATACAACCAGCTATTATGGATAAAAACGGAAAAGAAATTACTGAAAATCAGGTTGATGGCAGACTCTGTATTAAATTTCCATGGCCTGCTATTGCTAGAACTATTTGGGGAAATCATGAACGCTTTAGAGAAACGTATTTTTCAACTTATAAAAAGAAATATTTTACAGGCGATGGTGCTTTACGAGATGAGGTTGGATATTACAGAATTACAGGTCGTGTAGATGATATCATCATTGTTTCAGGTCATAATTTAGGAACTGCTCCTATTGAAGATGCTATCAATCAACATCCTGCTGTTGCTGAATCAGCAATTGTAGGGTTTCCGCATGATATCAAAGGAAATGCTTTATACGGATTTGTAATATTGAAAGAAACTGGAGAATCTCGTGTTCATGATAACGTAAGAATTGAAATCAACCAAATTATTGCTGAACATATCGGTCCGATAGCTAAATTAGATAAAATACAGTTTACTAGCGGATTGCCTAAAACAAGAAGTGGAAAAATAATGCGTAGAATTCTAAGAAAGATTGCCAATAATGATTTCACAAATTTAGGTGATACCTCTACGCTGTTAAATCCGGAAGTAGTTCAAGAGATAATTGATAATGCTTTATAACCCTATTTTTATATAATTTTTAAAGGCTGTATTTAACAGCCTTTTTTTATTTATTAAACTATTTATTTAATAGTAATCAATTTAGATTTAAAAAGTAAATAGTTTTATAATTTGTAACTTTGAACCTTAAATTTATATAAAGAATAAAATGAGTACTGAAAAGGAATTACATTCTAGAAGCGGATCTACATGTGAATTATGTGCAACTACCTCCAATCTAAAAGGTTTTGAAGTGCCACCTGCTAACACAACTGGTTTTGATAAAAGCATACTTCTTTGTGATACATGTATCACTCAAATTATACAACCAGATACTGTTGATCCAAATCATTGGCATTGTTTAAACGAAAGTATGTGGAGTCAAATTCCTGCAGTACAAGTAATGGCTTGGAGAATGTTAAATCGTTTACGAAGTGAAGGTTGGCCGCAAGATTTATTAGATATGCTTTATTTAGAAGAAGATACCTTAAAATGGGCACAAATTACAGGTGAAGGCCTTGATGCTGAAGATATCTTTAAACATGTTGATAGTAATGGAATCGAATTATTGACTGGAGATAATATAGTACTTATTAAGGATCTTCCTGTAAAAGGAGCCAACTTTACAGCTAAACGCGGCCAATCGGTTTTTAGGATTACATTAGTTAAAGATAATATAGAACACATTGAAGGTAAAATTAATGGACAAAACATAGTAATTCTTACCAAATATGTTAAGAAAACAAGCTAATTAATAGAAACTTTTAATAATATTTTTGTAACTTTAATAGCAAATTGTATCAATTTCCTTATTATTACTTTGTATTTATATTCATGAAATAAAATCTTACATTATGAGTTATTATTTTAATAAAACCCTTAAAGGGAAATCTTTTGAAGAAGCGATAGAATTAGTAATAAATGAACTTAAAAATGAAGGTTTTGGTGTACTAACAGAAATAGATGTAAAAGCAACACTTAAAAAGAAATTGGATGTCGATTTTAAAAAATATGTCATTTTAGGTGCTTGTAATCCACACTTTGCACATCAAGCGTTGCTAAATGAAGACAAAATTGGTGTATTTTTACCCTGTAATGTAATTGTTGAAGAACATGTAAATGGAGAAATTGAAGTTTCAGCTGTTGATCCTATAGCCTCTATGCATGCAGTTTCAAACAATAAATTGGCTGAAATATCAGGAGAAGTTCAATCTAAACTTAAACGTGTAATTGACAATTTAAGATAATTTTTACCATCATTATTTTTTTTGATTTAATTAGTAAAACAATAGAATAAAATGATGATTTTACGAATTAATTTAAAATAATTAGACCTATTATTACGAATCAAATTATTAATATATAGTTTATGTCTGATTTAAAATCTGACCGTAGAAAATTCCTAAAATATTTAGGACTATCAACCACAGCAACGCTGGCATCTAATTCAGCTTTTGCCTCATTTACTGATACCTCTGAAATTTTAAAATTAAATTCAGAGCAACAAGAATTTATGATGCGTTATGGAAAATGGATGGATGAATTTGTTGAAATAATTAAAATTCAGAAATCAGAAACTGAAAGTATAGAAAACCATCAAAAAATGATGGAAATAACCAATAAGGTTAAAGAATTGCAACCTGAATTATTTGAGTTTATGAAAGACAAGACATTTGCTATTATTTTTCAGGCTTCTATCAAGCGTGTAACTGTTGAAATTTAATATCAGTTTATTATAACTCCTTGATTTATTGTTTTCTTAATTTATATAAAAAGTAATCTTAAATTACAGTATTAATTAACTTTAACACATAGTTACTATGTTGAAATTAATATAATATCTATCTTAGGCGCCTTAAAACTTATTTTAGAAATATGACAAAAGCACATTCATTCCATATCCCTGTAATGGGTATTGGATTTACGATTGACACTCCTCTAAAAGTTGCCCCTTATGGAATTGACTCTGTTATTTCTTTGGTTGATGACATGCTTTTTGAGAAGTTAAGAAAAATGTACAGTGAAAAATTTGAATTACCTTATCATGAAATATCTGAAAAAATTGAAGATTTTAGAGCGAAGAGAATTACAGCTTATTTAAATCTTATAAGCAGTCAGACTGAGAAAAAATTTGAAAATTTAAAAAATTCAGCAGCTGAAATTAGTCAAGAATTACATGATTATTTTGAAATGTTACCAGATAGTTCAACTATTAAAGAAGAATTTAAGCGTTTAAAGGAAAAATATTTAAATATTGATGAACTTAAAAGCTGGATTAACAACAATGTAAAAATGGGAAGCATTGATGTTAATATTATGACCAAATTAGACAAGGTTAACTATAAAAATGGGAAACCATTAGACCATGAATATAACGATGCACATGCAGCTTTAAGAGGTTATGCAAATAGCGATTTAAATTCATCTATCGTTTTTTCAGCTGGAATGAATCCAAGATTATATAGTTATATAGAACAATTTACTGATTTTTACCCAAATGAAAATGGAGATATTAAGAAGAAAATAATCTTAAAAGTAAGTGATTATCGATCTGCTTTAATTCAAGGTAAATTTTTAGCTAAAAAAGGATTATGGGTTTCAGAATATAGAATCGAATCTGGGCTTAATTGTGGTGGGCATGCTTTTGCTACTGATGGTTTTTTAATGGGACCTATTTTGGCTGAATTTAGAGACAAAAGAGAAGAATTAATTCAAACTACCTATGAAATTTTGGTTGATTCACTATCAACAAAAAACTACACGATTCCTAAAGTTACTTTACCACTTTTAATTACAGCACAAGGTGGTGTTGGAACAGCTGAAGAACATCAGTTTTTATTAGAGCATTATCAAATGGATGCCGTAGGTTGGGGAACTCCATTTTTATTAGTTCCAGAAGCTACTAATGTTGATGAATTTACGCTTCATAAATTGATTGATGCCAAAGAAGAAGATTTGTATTTAAGCAATATTTCACCCCTTGGTGTTCCTTTTAATAGTTTGAGAGGAAATTCAAAAGATGCTGAAAAATTATCTTTTATTGAAAAAGGAAAACCAGGCAGTTCTTGTCCAAAAAAATACTTAGTTTCTAATACTGAATTTACTGATAAAGCCATTTGTTCAGCATCAAGTAAATATCAAAAATTAAAATTAAATGAATTAGACTCTTTAGAAATTTCAGAAGTAGAGAAAATAAAGAAGTTTGATCAAATTGTAGATAAATCTTGTATTTGCGTAGGTTTAGGTACTTCAGTATTATTAAACTATAATATCAGCACAAAAATTGAAGGAAATGGAGTTTCTATTTGCCCTGGACCCAATATGGCCTATTTTTCTAGAAAATTAAGCTTAAAAGAAATGGTAAACCATATTTATGG
>JAUYUF010000001.1 GCA_030694835.1 Flavobacteriaceae bacterium
CTTTGTATCAAAAAATGAACATGATTTTCATCTGCTCCAATCTCAATAAAGAATATCTCAAATCGCAATTCAATGTTCTTACAAACCTCAACCAAACTTATTTCAACAGCATCGGTCAAAATACTTCACCTATATTTTATCGGACAAACCAAATGATACAGCAACAAATTTTTATTAGGTCGCTTATAAATATGCTCGCTCATATAACAAATATAATATTTCTCCTTTCAACTATCCAACCCCGAAGCAGAGCTTCGTGGAATTCTCTTGATTAAAACACAAATAATTTAATTGCACCCAACGAGAGTCTGCGCACAAACTCATTTTTTAAAAGTTAAAGATATTAAAATCTCGAACAGAAAACATATTAATCTGTTTTAAGCCACTATTTTTTTGAAGTCATCATTTTGAGTTGATAAAAACACGCACATTACAGCCCTTGAAAAATTGCTCCATTGAACTAATAGCTCGAATGCTATTTAAATGTACTTCTAAATCTTCCTTGGGAACTTTAAGTTCTAAACTGTCCATAGAGGCATTCGCTTTCACAGGTACTGAATCAATCGCTTGAGTATGTCCGCTCTCCATTCCTTTTTCAACACACATAGCAAGTATCTCTGTAAAGACCTGTTCAAATACGGTTTCAGGATACAATTGTCGTGTTCTACTTATGGTGGAATGCCAAGGCAAAGCATCATCTATGTCATAGCCTAAAAAATAAAGAATGTCCAACCTCATACTGCTGTGCACTATCAAATCCATGTCACTAATAATGTTTTCCAAATAACCCACCAAACACAGTTTAAAAAATACAACCGGGTCAATGCTTTTCTGTCCGCTTTCTCCATAATACTCTTTGGTTAACGGATAGAGAAAGTTTAAATCCAACACTTCTTTTAATCTCCGATAAAAATTGTGCTTGGGTACTCGCTCTCTTAACTGAAAATGTGCGAATAGTTTTTCCTGATAATCTTTTTTGCCTTGCATACCATGAAATTACTGCTTTTTATCCTTTTTTGCAAGTAATTTATGTAGATTTGAATGAGTTGTGCAACAGGCACAATGTATATAGCAAATTGCTAAATTGTAAATAATAGGAAAATTTTAGTACATTTAAACTAATAATTAAACTATGGAAAATTGCGTTTTCAAACCCGCAACTTGCAATATTCAAACTCGTTGTGGGCAATGCTGCAAACACCCTACAATAATCCGACAGAATGACAAAAAATGAACGAAGACAAGATTATACAAACACAAATTGAACCTTTATTAGATTACTTTCAAAAAGTAATTCCCCTTGATAACGAAGAAAAACAATTGGTAACTAAATTGTTCAAACCAAGGCTGTACCGAAAAAAACAATATGTTTTGCAGGAAGGCGATGTATGCAATCAGTTCAATTTTGTTGTGCGTGGTTGCTTGCGCATGTACAAAGTAGATGACAAAGGAAATACGCATATTTTACAATTTACTGCCGAAAATTGGTGGTTGAGCAATATTGGTAGTTTTCACGAACGCAAACCTTCTGAACTGAATATTGATGCATTGGAAGACACAATGGTATTGCAAATTTGCTACGACAATTTACTTTTACTTTATACAAAAGCACCTAAGTTCGATCGTATATTTAGGGTACTGATTGAAAATAGTTTTGTGTCGCTTCAAAAGCGATTATTACAAAATATTAGTTCTACTGCCGAAGAAAGATATTTATCATTTCAGGAAAGTTATTCGCACCTCTCCAACCGACTTCCACAAACGCAAATCGCTTCATTTTTAGGCATTACACCCGAGTTTTTGAGTCGTTTAATAAACAAGCCAACTAAAAAATCTTAAACTACATCAATACTATTTCTTGATATAGTTCATTGGAGAAAGTGTCCTTTCGGTTGCACCTTTGCATTATCAATTTATTATTAAAATTTAAAAGGAAATAGTATGACAACAACATCAAAAGTAGCAGTAATCGGCTTAGGAAACATTGGAAAAACAATAGCCCAAAATTTTATAAAAGGCAATCGTCCAGTAATTATTGCAAGCCGAAAATTGGAAGATGCAAAAGTATTGGCGCAAGAATTAGGTACATTGGCAACAGCTACCGAAACGGACAATGCCATTAAGAATGCCGATATTATTGTCCTATCTGTTTGGTTCAACACCATACAAGAATTGTTTGAACAATATGGTACTGAACTGCAAGGGGAAATCATCATCGATCCTTCCAACCCTATTGCACCAGATGAAAATGGAGGTTTCAAAAAAATTATCGGTGAAAAAGAATCCGCAGGACAACTGAACGCTTCAAAATTACCAAAAGGTGCAAAGTTGGTAAAAGCATTCGGAACATTAGGAGCTGCTTCATTGGCAAATGCAACAAATCAAACGCCTGCAAAATCGGTGTTATTTTATGCTACTGACGATACTACCATTGATTCAACGGTTGAGCAATTAATACAAGATAATGGCTTTGAGGCCGTAAAAGTGGGCGATTTAGACCAATCCATCCGTATAGAGGTTTTTGGCGATTTACACGAATTTGGTGCATTGGGCAAAGTTGTTACGAGAACAGAAGCGATTACGAAATTGTAGGAATATAATTATTTAATTATTAAATCATAAAATTATGAATATCACAAAACTATTTACATCCTTATTTTTCATTTTAGGAATCTCATTTGGGATTACTGCCCAAAGCTCTGTCAATTGGCAGAGGTTAAAGCTTGGAAAGCAAACCTTCGAACTTCATAACGTCACAGGAGAAATTGTCAAGTTTCAGGGCAAAAAAGTATTGAAAATTGAGCGTGATTTAAAGGCACTTCCTTTCGATGCTAACAGATTGGAAGCTACTGTTGACGAAACCCATTATGCTCGTCTTTTGGACTTAGATGACTTTGAAAGCGGAACGATAGAAGTGAAAATGTACAGCCAAATTCAAGATCCATCACCGTATCCACCAGCTGCAGGTTTTATTGGGGTATATTTTAGAATAAAAGAAGATGATTCAGCCTTTGAATCTATTTATTTACGTCCAAAAGTGGGAAGAATTAATAATCAAATGGCCAGAAACCATGCTGTTCAATATTTTTCATATCCTGATTACAAATTTCAAACCTTGCGAGATAAATTCCCTGCGGGTTCTTACGAAGGCTCTGCACCTGTGGCCTTGAATGAGTGGATTACGATGAGGATAGAAGTTAATGGAGAAACAGCCGAAATGTTTATCAATGATATGAAATATTCATCTTTTATTGTGAATAAGATGTTAGGAAAAAATCAGAAAGGCTATATTGGGCTGTATGTCGATATTGCTACCATTGGTTATTTCAGAGATTTGAAAATTACGAAACGAGCCTTAAAGGTTAAACAGGAAGCTGGCGAGAAAATAAATGATATTTAGTAGTTTTTCTTCCTGAATTTAATATGTTCCGAAATACAATGCACATGCCCACAACGGCAAACTGTCTAAAAACCCTCTTTTTTCATTCGGTACAATAATTTACTTATAATTCTTAAATAAGCGGCATTTTATTTTGCTAATTGATTGATTATCAATATATTTATATCATATTTTAACAACTTTTATTATGAAGTTTATTATCGGTAAAAACAGGTCTCAAATTCCACTTTTCGTTTCTTCGCTAGATG
>JAUYUF010000004.1 GCA_030694835.1 Flavobacteriaceae bacterium
CATAGCAATAGAGCCATCTCCTTCTTCCATTTTACTGACAACACTATTGAAATTATCTACAGTTTGTTGCAATTTTTTCATTGTTTTATTAAGCTCTAAAGTATTTAAAGAATCAGAAACTTTTGCAAAGTTATTGTATGCTTTTTCAACATTAGACATTGTTTTATTTAACTTTTTACTGTTAGTTTCTATGATACTATTAAGCGCAATAGACATATTCTTAAAATTATCAATGGTAGTATTAATTTCTGTAATACTCATTTTAATTTCTCTTCTAGCCCTTTTATCAATAATTTCATTTAATCCAACCAATAAAGAATCTGCGCTTACAATTACATTTTCAACTTTAGATTGTAATGGATTAAGTTTATCGGTAAAAGCTGATAAAATATCAGATTCAATTTCGCCGCTCAAATAATCTCCAGAAACAGCTATATCGCCTTCAAAATTTGGTATAATGGCCAAAGATTTTCCACCCATTAAACTAGCACTGTATATTTTGGCTATACTGTTTTTAGAAAACTGAAAATCTCCAGCAACATTAAATTCGACCAAAAGATTTCCTTTTTTAAGTGGATCCGTACTAAAAGAAATTTTAGTTACTTGCCCAACTACCAAACCATTGATGGTTACTTCACTGGTTTTCCCCAAGCCTTGAACATTGTTATATTCTGTGTAAAATGTTCGTGCCGCGGGTTCAAATAAATTTTTTCCCTTTAGATAGTTAAATCCCCATATAAATAAGGCAATAACAAATACGGCAATGAATCCCGCTTTATACTCGTTTGATATCTTCATAAGTAGATTTTTATTGTTTTATTATATGGAATCTATTTGTTTGATTACTATTCTTGATTAAAAAAACTTATTACATATAATTCAACTTTAATTTTTGAAAACAATATTACAATTTTTTTGTGAGCACTCTAAAATATTAGCCATTTATCAAGGACCATATGGAATTTTAGTCCCATTTTTAAATGCTACAATATATGCTTGTTTATATCCTTTTTCCCTCGCTATTTGGAGATATTTTTTAATCTCCGATTCTTCAGAAGTTATCCCCGCATAATATTTATAAAGATTTCCTTCTAACAAAATTGAAACATTTTCTAATCCATTAAAATTATACGATTCAGTCGATATTTTTTTTGAACTAGCGGCGATCTGAACTTTATAAACTATTTCGTCATTATTTAATTCGTTATTTTTTGTAATTATTGAGTTTGATGAGGTTTCAACTGCAATAGATTTTGTTGTTGATTTAGTTTCCTTATCATTAGAAGAGGTATGAACTTTACCATTATGATTTGTAGAATTTAAAGCCTGATTTTTTTGATATTTTAATATTGAAGCTGCTATTGATTGTGAAAATTTTGATTGTCCAACTGATGAATTTAAAAAGGCTCCTTCGTTGTGATTTGTGACAAATCCGGTTTCTATTAAAACACTTGGCATATAAGTATTGTGTAGTACCCAAAATCCAGCCTGTTTAACTCCTCTATTTGTTCGTTTTAATTCATTTGTAAAATTATCTTGAATAAAACTTGCCAAGGCAATGCTTTGATCTAGATATTCTTCTTGCATCAACGTTAACCCGATAAATGATTCTGGCGAATTTGGATCAAATCCTTTATAATTTAATTCATAATTATCTTCTAACAAAATAACAGAGTTTTCGGCTTTGGCAATTTCGAAATTAGACTTATTAGCGTGTAATCCTAAAATCCATGTCTCAGCGCCTTCAGCTTGAGAATTATGAGCATTACAATGTATAGAAACAAATAAATCTGCATCTGCTTTATTGGCAATTCGAGCTCGTTCTCTTAATTCTAGAAAAACATCTGTTTTTCTAGTGTATATAATCTTAATGTCTTTTTCCTGTTCTAAAATTTTACCAACTTCTAAAACAATATTCAAAGCAATTTCTTTTTCATAATATTTATGAGAACTCACTTTTCCTGGATCTTTACCACCATGACCTGCATCTAAAACTATTGTAAATGGTTTTAATTGGGAAAACACAGGAAATACCACCATAAATAGCATAAATATCAATATAAATGATCCTCTAGAAGAATTGTTAATTTTAGGGTTATTTAGCAAGTTCATCAATATTTTTAATTATTTTTGGCAACGTTAATCGTACAGATTAAAATCTGAACCATTAATAAACAAAAATAGCATTTATAGCTTTGCAAACAAATATATATTACATACTTTCTTTTGTTTTCTTATTCTTTGGAGTATGTATTACAGCAAATTCACAGGAACTAACAAAAGGAACTGTAAAGAATCCTGAAACAACAGTTCAACTTAACGATAGTATTTCTTTGTCTGAAATGCTTAAGTTAGCGCAAAACAAATCAAAAGACACACTTGTAGTTCCACAAAAAGTTAAGAAGGAAGATTTAGAAGGCATTATTACTCATACGGCTGATGATTACATCCGCCAAGATTTTGTCAATAATAAAATTACTTTGCACAATAATGCTTATATAAAATTTAAGGATATTGAAGTAAAGGCTGGTATTATTATTATTGATTATAAATCAAATATAGTTACAGCAAAAGGAATAAAAGACAGCATTGGTTATAAACAAATTCCATGGGTAAAACAAGGTAGAGAAGAATCAAAACAAGATTCAATTACTTTAAATTATAAGACAGAAAAAGCATTGGTTTGGGGATTAAAATCAGAACAATCAGATGGAATGTTTGTTTCAAGTGCACTTACAAAGAAAGAAAATGACTCTACTTTATACATCAGAAAAATTAGAATTACTACCTCTAAAAAAGAAAATCCAGATTATTATTTACAAATTGATAAAGCTAAATTGGTTCCCAATAAAAAAATTGTTGCAGGACCAACGCAATTATATATAGCAGATGTTCCTACTCCGGCAATATTACCTTTTGCTTATTTTCCGTTGGAAAAAGAAAGAACATCTGGTTTTTTAATTCCATCTTGGGGTGAAAATAACCAACAGGGATATTTTTTACAAAATGGAGGTTATTATTTTGCAATTAGTGATTACGCTGATTTAACTGTTTTAGGAGATATCTATTCTAATGGTAGCTGGGGATTACGTGCAGAAACTAACTATTTAGTAAAATACCGATTTAGTGGTAACTTTAATTTTCGATATGAAAATTTAATCAACGGTTTGCGAGGTTTTCCTGATTATGGAAAATCTGCTAATTTTAATGTCCGTTGGAGTCATAGTCAAGATGCAAAAGCGAGTCCGAATTCTCGTTTTTCAGCTTCTGTTAATCTAGGAAGTAGTAAATATTATAGAGAATCATTAAATGAATACAATACAAATGCTTTTTTAAATAATACTTTAAGTTCATCTGTTTCTTATTACAACAATTTAGTAGGAACTCCTTTTAATATGACCGTTTCTGCAACACATTCACAAAATACTAATACTGAACAAATCAATATGTCTTTACCTTCTTTACAAGTAGGTATGGATAGATTATATCCATTTGCAAGTGAAGGTGCTCAAGATAATGCCTTCAGAAAAATAGGATTGACCTATGGTTTTAGAGCAGATAATCAAATCAATACTACTGATGATTTATTTCTCAAAAAAGGAATGTTTGATGGAGCAAAAACTGGAATGCAACATGATGCTAGTTTAAGTACTAATATGAGACTTCTTAATTTTTTTACCTTATCTCCTAGTTTTAATTATAAAGAAGTTTGGTATTTAGAAAGTATCCAGAAAAATTATGAACCTATAACTCAAAAAATTGTAATTGATACTGTAAACGGTTTTGCTGCTTTTAGAGAATATAGCGGCGGATTATCTATGTCAACTACAATTTATGGGATGTTCAATTTTAAGAAAGGCAGAATGCAAGCGATTCGACATACTATGAATCCTTCGGTTTCTTATGGATACAGACCCGATTTTGATCAATATTACAAGAAAGTACAACAAACTGCAGACCCAACTGACTTAGTAGAATATACTAAATTTGAAGGTGGAATATATGGAGTTCCAGGTAGAGGAATTTCTAATAGTCTTGGATTTAACTTGAGTAATACTTTTGAAGCAAAAGTAAAACCAAAAGATTCTACCCAAACTGAATTTAAAAAAATAATGCTTTTAAATAGTTTAAATTTTTCTACTAATTATAATTTAGAGGCTGATTCATTGAGGTGGAGTCCGGTAAGTTTTTCAGGAGGAACTTCTTTTTTTGACAATAAATTATCTTTGAATTTCGGAGGAACGCTCGATCCTTATTCATTAGACGAAAACAAGCAAAGAATCAATACTTTTAACATCAATGATGGTGGCGGATTATTTAGATTAACCAATGCTAATATGTCTATGAATTATTCTTTTTCTAGTGATAATTTTAATAAAGAAAAAAAATCTGAAGGAAAAAATGTCAATGAACCACATCAACCTCCTTCTGATGAATTATTTGGTGATAATATGAATGTTTCCAATTCACCTGAAGATGAAGAATCCAAAGAACCTAAAAAGGCAGAGCTTTATAATGCTACCATTCCGTGGAAGCTAACCTTAGCTTATACAATGGGTTATTCTAATTCTATCGGTGAAAAAAGTATTTCTTCCAACTCATTAATGTTTAGTGGTGATGCAGAATTAACTCCCAAATGGAGTGTTGGAGTTTCATCTGGTTATGATTTTAAAAACCATGGTTTTACGTATACGCAACTTCGTTTTCAACGTGATTTAGATAGCTGGAGAATGAGTTTTAATTGGGTTCCTTTTGGTATTCGTCAAACCTATTATTTTTATATTGGAGTAAAATCATCAATTTTAAGTGATTTGAAATATGATAAACGCCAAGTTCCCGACAGAAGATTATTTTAAACAATTTTAAATTAAATATTATGAAATAGCCATGTTTGCAAAAACACAATTGCGAAGCAATCACTGAACTCTAAAACAAATAAAATTTTGTGAAGTAAACTTTGATGAAAATATTTTAATCAAACTGGCGTATTCCATATGACATGTAAAAATCAATAAATATCTACATATGAAAATTACATTTTTAGGCGGTGCAGAAACCGTCACAGGATCCAAAACACTTGTAGAAATAAATGATCATAAAATATTAGTTGATTGTGGTTTATTTCAAGGACTCAAAGAATTACGCTTAAAAAACTGGGAAAAATTTCCTATAAATCCGGCTAGTATTGATGTAATTTTATTGACGCATGCTCATTTAGATCATTCTGGATATATTCCACTTTTAGTAAAAAACGGTTTTAATGGCACTATTTATTGCACCCCGCCAACTTTCGAACTGACCAAAATTATTTTATTAGACAGCGCTAAAATTCAGGAAGAAGAATGTGAACATTGTAATAAATATGAATATTCTAAACACAAACCTGCCAAACCACTATATACTATTTCTGATGCTGAAAATAGTTTTAAGTATTTTAAGCTGTTGGAATACAAAACCCGTTTTCCTTTGTTTAATGATGTTTATTTTGAGTTTCATAATAGCGGACATATTTTAGGAAGTGCTTCTATAAAGCTTGATGTTGGAGCAGAAACCATTGTTTTTTCTGGTGATTTGGGAAGAAAAGTTCCGCTCATTTTACATGAGATGACTTATCTTACAAAAGCTGATTATGTAGTTTTGGAATCTACTTATGGAAATAAAGAACATCCAGAAATCGATGTTAAAGAAAAATTATTAGAAATTGTTCTTCATACTTTTCAAAAGGGAGGAAATTTAATTATCCCCACTTTTTCTATAGAGCGTGCCCAAGAATTAATTTATTTATTTAAAGAGTTAAAAAAAGAGAACTTATTACCTCCAATGCCTATTTATTTAGACAGTCCGATGGGCGTTAATGCAACTCAAGTTTATTTTAATTATCTGAATTATTCAAACTTAAATAAAGATGATTTATATGAAATGATAGAAACAGTTCAATTAATCAAAAGTATTGAAATTTCTAAGGCTGTAGTAAAAGATAGAAAGCAAAAGATTGTAATGGCTGGAAGTGGCATGGTTACAGGAGGCAGAATTCTTCATTACCTAAAAAGACATATTGGAGATTCTAGAAACACTATTTTACTTGTAGGTTTTCAAGCAGAAGGAACCCGCGGAAGAGCTTTATTAGAAGGTGAAAATGAAATAAAATTTATGGGAGAATATCATCAAGTAAAGGCAGAAGTTAGATG
>JAUYUF010000005.1 GCA_030694835.1 Flavobacteriaceae bacterium
CTTAAAAAAAAATTAAAACCTAAATCAGACACTGTAAAAAAAATATAAAAATATTAGAAAAAAGTTTTGTTAAAATAATAAATCGTTTTACATTTGCAAACCGTTAGAAATAGCGGTAACACATAAGTTATGTGTAACGCCGATGTAGCTCAGCTGGCTAGAGCAGCTGATTTGTAATCAGCAGGTCGTGGGTTCGAGTCCCTCCATCGGCTCGTTCTTTGAAGAAATTGGTGAGATACTCAAGTGGCCAACGAGGGCAGACTGTAAATCTGCTACGAAAGTTTCGGAGGTTCGAATCCTCCTCTCACCACTTTTATAATTGCGGGAGTAGCTCAGTTGGTAGAGCTCCAGCCTTCCAAGCTGGTTGTCGCGAGTTCGAGCCTCGTCTCCCGCTCTATTTTAAGCCGGTGTAGCTCAGGGGTAGAGTGTTTCCTTGGTAAGGAAAAGGTCACGGGTTCAATTCCCGTCATTGGCTCTTTTTTATTACCTTTACATCAAAATAAGAAAAAAATTAACACTAAATATATTAAACTAAAAATTAAAATTAACAATCATGGCAAAGCAACAATTTGATCGCTCAAAACCACACATGAATATTGGTACAATTGGGCACGTAGACCACGGTAAAACTACTTTGACTGCTGCTATCACGACGGTATTAGCATCAAAAGGTTTGTCAGAAGTGAGAGATTTCTCATCTATTGATAATGCTCCGGAAGAAAAAGAAAGAGGAATTACAATTAATACAGCACACGTAGAATATTCTACTGCTAATCGTCATTACGCACACGTTGACTGTCCAGGTCACGCGGATTACGTTAAAAACATGGTAACTGGTGCTGCTCAAATGGACGGTGCAATTATTGTTGTAGCTGCTACAGACGGGCCAATGCCACAAACTCGTGAGCATATTTTATTAGGTCGTCAGGTAGGTATTCCTAGATTAGTTGTATTCATGAATAAAGTGGATATGGTTGATGATGAAGAGTTATTAGAATTAGTAGAAATGGAAATTAGAGAATTGCTTTCTTTCTATGAATATGATGGAGATAACACACCAGTAATTCAAGGATCTGCATTAGGAGCTTTAAATGGTGAACCAAAATGGGTTAAAACTGTTGAAGATTTAATGGATGCTTGTGATACTTGGATTGAAATGCCTATAAGAGATGTTGATAAACCTTTCTTAATGCCTGTTGAAGATGTGTTCTCAATTACAGGTCGTGGAACTGTTGCAACTGGTAGAATTGAAACTGGTGTAGCTAATACAGGAGATGCAGTTGAAATTATTGGTATGGGAGCTGAAAAATTAACTTCTGTTGTTACTGGAGTTGAAATGTTCCGTAAAATATTAGATAGAGGTGAAGCTGGAGATAACGTAGGTATCTTATTAAGAGGTGTTGCAAAAGAAGATATCACTAGAGGTATGGTTATTTGCAAACCAAAATCAGTAAAACCACATGCTAAATTTAAAGCTGAGGTTTATATTTTGAAAAAAGAAGAAGGTGGACGTCACACTCCATTCCACAATAATTACCGACCACAATTTTATGTTCGTACAACTGATGTAACTGGTACAATTACTTTACCAGCAGGAGTAGAAATGGTAATGCCAGGTGATAACTTAACAATTCACGTTGAATTACACCAAGCAATTGCTTTGAACGTGGGACTTCGTTTTGCAATCCGTGAGGGTGGTAGAACAGTAGGAGCTGGTCAGGTAACTGAAATTTTAGACTAATTTCATTGAAATTATAACGTAAATTTTAGGTGCTTCTTTTTTAAGGGAGCACCTACCATTTACGGGTGTAGCTCAGTTGGTAGAGCACTGGTCTCCAAAACCAGGTGTCGGGAGTTCGAGTCTCTCCACCCGTGCAAAATAAAAATAGCGTGGTACGAGAAGTTTATCCTGAGCGAAGTCGAAGGAAGTCTCTCCACCCGTGCAAAACAAGAAAGATGAATATAATTAATTACATAAAAGAATCTTTTGATGAGTTAAACTCTAAGGTAACATGGATATCTTGGGAAGAAGCTCAAAAATCGACTGTAGTGGTAGCTGTTTTTTCAACTATTTTTGCATTACTGATTTTTGGTATTGATAAATTATTTCAATTAGGTTTAGGAGAATATTTTAAATTATTCTAAAAACATAAAGATATGACTGATTCAGTATTGAAATGGTATGTAGTAAGAGCAATAGGTGGGCAAGAAAACAAAGTTAAGACCTATATTGAAAATGAAGTAGCTCGTTTAGGAATAAGCGATTACATCAAACAAGTATTGGTACCTACAGAAAAAGTCATTCAGATTAGAGAAGGAAAGAAAATTAACAAGGAAAAAGTATATTTTCCTGGTTATATAATGATTGAAGCTAACTTGAGTGGTGAAATACCTCATATTATAAAAAGTATCCCAGGAGTCATTGGATTTTTAGGAGAAACAAGAGGTGGTGAACCAGTGCCAATGCGTAAATCTGAAATTAACAGAATGCTAGGTAAAGTAGATGAATTAGCAATTCAAAATGAAAACGTTATTATCCCATTTGTAATGGGTGAAACTGTAAAAGTTATTGATGGTCCATTTAATGGATTTGACGGTACAGTAGAAAAAGTTAATGACGAAAAGAGAAAACTTGAAGTAATGGTCAAAATTTTCGGAAGAAAAACACCATTAGAGTTAAGTTTTATGCAAGTAGAGAAAATATAAGTGTTACATAAATAATCGTCGGTATTTTTGCTTCCACATTGATATCGCATTTAAGTACAAAAAATGGCAAAAGAAGTATTCAAAGTAGTAAAATTACAAGTGAAAGGTGGAGCAGCGAATCCATCTCCACCTGTTGGGCCTGCTTTAGGTGCTGCCGGTGTTAACATTATGGAGTTCTGTAAGCAATTCAATGCTAGAACTCAAGACAGACCAGGTAAAATTTTACCCGTAGCAATTACGGTGTTTAAAGATAAATCGTTTGACTTTGTTGTTAAAACACCACCAGCAGCTATACAATTATTAGAAGCGGCTAAATTAAAAACTGGTTCAGGAGAACCAAACCGAAAAAAAGTAGCTAATGTAACTTGGGATCAAATCAAAGCAATTGCTGAAGATAAGATGCAAGATTCAAATGCATTCACTATGAAATCGGTAATGTTAATGATTGCAGGAACTGCAAGATCAATGGGAATTACTGTAAAAGGTAATCCTCCAGTGTAAATTTTATAATAAAATAAAATGGCGAAATTAACTAAAAAGCAAAAAGAGGCAACCGCTAAAGTAGATAGCACTAAGCAATATACTTTAAAAGATGCTTCAGCTTTAATAAAAGAAATTACAAGTGTTAATTTTAATGCATCTGTTGATATTGCAATCAGATTAGGAGTAGATCCAAGAAAAGCAAATCAAATGGTTAGAGGGGTAGTAACTTTACCTCACGGAACCGGAAAAGATGTAAAAGTATTAGCATTAGTAACCCCAGATAAAGAAGCAGAAGCATTAGAAGCTGGTGCTGATTATGTGGGATTAGATGATTACCTTCAAAAAATTAAAGAAGGATGGACAGATGTTGATGTTATCGTAACTATGCCAAGTGTTATGGGTAAATTAGGTCCACTAGGTCGTATATTAGGACCACGTGGTTTAATGCCAAACCCAAAAACTGGTACTGTAACTATGGAAATAGGTAAAGCAGTACAAGAGGTAAAAGCAGGTAAAATCGACTTTAAAGTAGATAAACATGGTAATGTACATGCAGCAATAGGAAAAGTAGCGTTTGATGTAGATCAAATAATACAAAATGCGCAAGAAATTATACACACCATTGTGAAACTTAAACCAACAGCATCAAAAGGAACTTATATCAAAAGTATATACTTATCAAGTACTATGAGTCCAGGAGTTGCTATTGATGCTAAATCAGTATAACAGGCCGTTAAAACGTATACGTATGAACAGAGAGGAAAAATCAAGAGTAATTGAAGATTTAACAGCCAAATTAGCTGACAGCAATAATATCTACTTAGCTGATATATCAGGATTAAATGCATTAACTACTTCTAACTTAAGAAGAGCATGTTTTAAAGCTGATGTATCTTTAGCAGTAGTTAAAAATACTTTGCTTGCAAAAGCAATGGAACAATCGGGAAAAGATTTTGGAGATTTACCTTTAACATTAAAAGGTAACACTTCTATGATGATTTCTGAAAACAGCAATTCACCTGCAAAAGTGATAAAAGAGTTCCGTAAAAAATCGGCTAAGCCAATTTTAAAAGGAGCTTGGGTTCTTGAATCGGTTTACGTTGGAGACGATCAATTAGACGCTCTAGTAAATTTAAAATCAAAAGAACAACTTATTGGAGAAATTATTGGATTATTACAGTCACCAGCTAAAAATGTTATTTCAGCATTACAGTCAGGTGGACAAAAACTTTCAGGTATTCTTAAAACATTATCTGATAAATAATTAGCACTAAATAAAACTAATAATAAAATTAAAAACAAAAACAAAATGGCAGATTTAAAACAATTCGCAGAACAACTTGTTAATTTAACTGTAAAAGAAGTAAACGAGTTAGCCGATATTTTAAAAAATGAATATGGTATTGAGCCTGCTGCGGCAGTGGCAGTTGCTGGTCCAGCAGCTAGCGCTGAAGTAGAAGCTGTAGAAGAGCAAACAGAATTTAACGTAATCTTAAAAGCAGCTGGTGCATCTAAGTTAGCAGTTGTGAAATTAGTTAAAGAATTAACTGGTTTAGGATTAAAAGAAGCTAAAGATGTTGTTGATAATGCTCCATCAGCAGTAAAAGAAGGAGTATCTAAAGAAGAGGCTGAAGGTCTTAAAAAAGCTCTAGAAGAAGCTGGAGCTGAAGTTGAGCTTAAATAAGCCTTAACAGAGCTTAAAACTCAAGGTTTAGGTCTTAGGAAATTGACGTCCTTAGACCTAAACCATTTTGCGTATATATTCGCACATAAATTTAACAGACTATTAATTTAAATTTTGCGTCCTTTGGCAACGAATAATACAACCGAAAGAATAAGCTTTGCATCTGCAAAATTGTTTACTGAATATCCAGATTTTCTTGATATTCAAATCAAATCTTTTCAAGATTTTTTTCAGCTACAAACTAAAGCTGATGAAAGATCTGACGAAGGCTTATACAAAACTTTTACTGATAATTTCCCGATTCAAGATACTAGAAACAATTTTGTTTTAGAGTTTTTGGATTATTTTGTGGACCCTCCACGATACACTATAAAAGAATGTATTGAAAGAGGACTTACTCATAGCGTTCCGCTTAAAGCACGCTTGAAATTGTATTGCACAGATCCTGAGCATATAGATTTTGAAACAATTGTTCAAGATGTATATTTAGGTACTATTCCTTACATGACACCAAGTGGTAGCTTCGTAATAAATGGAGCAGAACGAGTTGTAGTGTCACAATTACACCGCTCACCAGGGGTATTTTTTGGGCAATCTTTCCATGCAAACGGAACTAAATTATACTCAGCTAGAGTAATTCCATTTAAAGGTTCTTGGATAGAATTTGCAACAGATATTAACCAAGTAATGTACGCTTACATTGATCGTAAGAAAAAACTTCCAGTTACTACATTATTTCGAGCAATCGGATTTGAAAGAGATAAAGACATTTTAGAAATATTTGATCTTGCAGAAGAAATCAAAGTTTCTAAAAGTGGACTTAAAAAATATATAGGCAGAAAAATTGCTGCCCGTGTTCTTAAAACATGGATTGAAGATTTCGTAGATGAGGATACTGGAGAAGTAGTATCGATTGAAAGAAATGAAATCATTTTTGACCGTGATACAATTATTGAAAAAGAACATATTGATGAAATAGTTGATGCAGATGTTAAAACAATACTTCTTCACAAAGAAGATATGTCAGCTTCTGATTATGCTATCATTCATAATACTTTACAAAAAGATCCAACAAACTCAGAAAAAGAAGCAGTTGAGCATATTTATCGCCAATTGCGTAATGCTGAACCACCAGATTTTGAAACTGCAAAAGGAGTAATTGATAAATTATTCTTCTCAGAGCAACGTTATAATTTAGGTGAAGTTGGTCGTTTTAGAATGAATAAAAAGCTAAACCTTGATGGGAATAGCAATGCAATGGTATTAACTAAAGTTGATATTATTACAATTATAAAATATTTAATCGAGCTAATTAATTCTAAAGCAGAGGTTGATGATATTGACCACTTATCTAACCGTCGTGTTAGAACAGTAGGTGAACAATTAGCATCACAATTTGCAGTTGGTTTATCTAGAATGGCTCGTACCATTCGCGAACGTATGAATGTTCGTGATAATGAGGTATTTACACCTATAGATTTGATTAATGCTAAAACATTATCATCTGTAATTAATTCATTCTTCGGTACAAATCAATTGTCACAGTTTATGGATCAAACAAATCCACTAGCTGAGATTACTCATAAACGTCGTTTATCAGCTCTAGGGCCAGGTGGGCTTTCACGTGAAAGAGCAGGTTTTGAGGTTCGAGACGTTCACTTTACGCACTATGGTCGTATGTGTCCAATTGAAACTCCTGAAGGACCAAATATTGGTTTGATATCTTCACTTTCAGTGTATGCTAAAGTTAATAATTTAGGGTTTATAGAAACACCTTACCGTACCGTTTCTGACGGAAAAGTAAATATTTCTGCTGAACCAGTTTTCTTAAGTGCAGAAGAAGAAGAAGGTAAAAAAATAGCACAGTCTAACTTACCAATGAATGAAGATGGATCTTTTATTGAAGAGAGAGTTATTGTAAGAGAAGAAGGAGATTTTCCGGTAGTAAATAACAAAGAAGTTAATTACATGGACGTTTCTGCAAATCAAATTGCATCAATTTCTGCTTCATTAATTCCATTTTTAGAACATGATGATGCCAACCGTGCGTTGATGGGATCTAACATGATGCGTCAGGCAGTACCATTATTAAAACCTGAAGCTCCTATTGTGGGAACAGGATTAGAGAGAAGAATTGCAAAAGATTCACGTATCTTGATAAATGCAGAAGGAGCTGGAGTTGTAGTATATGTTGATGCTGAGAAAATTACCATTAAGTACGATCGTACTGATGAACAAAGAATGGTAAGCTTTGATGTAGATGAAAAAGTATATAACTTAATAAAATTCCAAAAAACAAATCAAGGAACTACCATTAACCTTAAACCAATTGTTAAGAAAGGTGATAGAGTTGAAAATGGTCAAGTTCTTTGTGAAGGATATGCAACACAAAACGGTGAATTAGCATTAGGAAGAAACTTGAAAGTAGCATTTATGCCATGGA
>JAUYUF010000016.1 GCA_030694835.1 Flavobacteriaceae bacterium
TTATTTCATTTAAAATTTTATTGGCTTGAATACTCCATTTATTAACATTTTTATTAATTAAAGTGTAAAAACCTGAATTACGAGTTTGAATTAGTAGCCCACTATCAATAGGAAAAATATTAATAATTATACCTTTATCAAATACCGGATTATTTGAAATTAACTTTGATTTTCCTTCTTCAATTTTATACAATCCTTCATTGAGAACGTAGTAATAAATATTACTATTAATATTAAAGACTTTAGTAATTTGATGGTTAGAATTGATTATAGTATATTTATTATTAATAGTATTATAAAAATATATTCTATTAAATGACTGAAAAAGAATCCATTTTTTATACTTTACTATATTCCAGAAATGTTCATCAGCAATCATTTTAACCTTAAGATATGGCACTAATGAAAGATATTTTAATTCCCCATAATTATCTTTTTGCCAATAACCAAATTCCATATAGCAACCACTATAAATTCTGTTATCGACTAACATTACAGATCTAATAATTGTATTATTAGGTGAAGGATACATTTTCCAATTTGCCCCATTATATTCTAAGAGACCTTCGTTATTTGCTACATAAATGAATTTATTTGGGGCTTGTGAAATCATCCAATTTTGATTTCCACCACCATAATCGTCCGTCGTATATTTCTTAATAGGTGGTAATTCCTGAGCATCAAACGAACTGAAAAAGAATAAAAAAATAATTAAACTTATGTTATTATGGTACTTCATTAATTTTAAACTAAAGATGCTCTTACAATATTACGATATTTATTGTTTATTTTTCAAACCTTTAATGGAGATTGTAAATTGTCAGCTAAAAGTGATTTGATTAAGACTTTTTCTTAGAGAGTATTTTGTAATTATCTTTAACCATAAAGTGCAAATGAAAATCATTAGAAATAGTCATTAATCAACTTATTTACAGTTATTTATCAACATTTTTAGTGACCTAAAGAGTCTTAAAAGAAGGTCACCGAATGGGGCACCACTACATTGGGGATAAATACAAAAATTAAATAATAGGGGGTAAAAAAATCCCGTAAACCTAGTATTTACGGGACTTTGTGAGTTTTTGAATCTCAATCAGCGGAGAAAGAGGGAAGTGAAGATTTTTGTACCGCACTTATTATCAACTGATTATAATTAGCATTTTTTTATCTCCACCAAATTCTCCACCTCTTATATCAGATTACATAAAATGCTTTAACATCTCTTAAAATTAATGATTAAATTAATCATTAACAAGTAGTTCATTCATTAATCACACGACTAATTATTGAACAACTGATTGAACATGTGAACGGAAATTAGATGTTCATTTATTGAACGTGTTAATAACTTTGGATTAATGAATAAATGAAACCACAAAATCATGGTTAATACCTGTAAAGTTACAGAATTCATTGATGGTTACCATTTGTTCATCTACCTTTTGATAGGAAGCTTTGATCTGTTGTAACAATCGGGGTACTTTGGCGGTAACTTTTACCGGAGATGCATTGGATGACTTTGAGATAGATACTGGCACTTTTTTTATTATAAATTTTCGCAAAATTCTATATAGTTATTTCAGGACATGACAGATAAGTGTCATTTGATATTTCTAAAAATATTATAAATTTTGTCAATTTTATTATTCCAATATATTTAATGTTTTAATTTCTTTTCAAAGTAAAATGACCTTTTATGGGTGGTAAATCTTTTGAAAGTTGGATAATGTACCAATAATCTGCTGAGGGAAGTTGTTTTCCATTGTAAAAACCGTTCCAAGATTTTGAGTTATTTTTTAAATCAAACAAAATTTTTCCAAACTTATCAAATATTTGAATGGAGGCATCCGGATATACAGACAAGCCATCAATCATAAATTCATCATTAAAACCATCATGATTGGGCGTGATAAATCTCGGAACAATTAAAAGAAACATCTCTTTAAAACCGATGCCACAACCGTTGATTTCTTTGACTGTAAAGGTTTTTAATCCACCTTTTAAATTATAAAATTCTGAAGAAAGTTGATAATTTTGTTGATTGACAGAGAATTCATACTGCCCGTTTTCTTCGGTTATGATGGTTGCTTTGTTGTAATCAATGAGCACTTCTTTAATTTTAGGAGCTTTTATTTGAGTAACCGTAAACGTTTTTACATTGGAGCAATTTGTTATCATTTTGATAAGTTTTACCGTGTAAATTCCTGGGTTAACAATTCGAATAATTTGCGTAGTTTGTCCAGTACTCCACTCATATTTCACACCCGTTAATTGCGCATCCAAATCAACAAAACCATTTTCACAAAGTGAAACCATTTCATCAAAAGTGACAGGAATACTATTGATAGTAGCCATGACAGGAACTCTAATTCCGTTAGAACAACCATTATTAAAAGCTTCAACAAAATAAGTTTTGGTTGATGAAATTGAAGGTGTAGTAAAATTATTACCGGTTCCTAAAATAGTGGTTGATAAAGCAGCATCGTACCAATTAATAGTTCCGATGGTTGAATTAGCTGATAAATTAACCTTTCCAAATCCGCAATTTGAACCATCAACAACTGAAGTAATTGTAGGTATTTGATGGATGGCAGCAGTAATTGGAGTTCTAGTTCCTGAACTACAACTCAATTCAAAAGCATCCACGTAAAAAGTGGTTGTAACAGTTAAATTTGGTGAAAATGAAGTGCCTAAATTGATGGGAGTTCCACCAGTTGCATTTGCATACCAATAAACATCTCCAGTGTTTGATGTAGCTTTTAGTGTTACAATTCCAGCTTCACATCGGCTATTTGGAGTTGTGGTAATAATTTGCGGAATGGTAATTGTTGTACTTGCTGATATTTTTAAAACTGGATCTCCAGGCATACCGCCGTATTCCACTAAATATCCTTTTGGCTGATAATCGCCACTGATATCACCCGTATTTGTTAAATCATTCCAAGAACCAAGAATCCCAACTCCAACGGCAGTTATATGCGCATAATCTTCATTGGCACCTAAATATTGATTGGGTTCACCCGTATTCCAAAAAGCAAAAGTTGGTGAACTTCCATTTGATAAACCATTCCAAAAAACGGTTCCATTTTCTGGAACTGGTCCGGTTACCCATTTCCAAGTTCCTTCAGTTTCTGCATCACTACCGCCAATCCACCCCGCACCAGTAGTTTGTTTTCCTACTAAATTGGCTTCTTCCAAAGAAAGTAAGGTTGCTAAATATCCTTTTAATCCAAAGTAAGTTTTTGCTTCTGCGGCAATTTTTGCATCTGTCCAAGTAATTCCTAAACTAGGAACAAACTCGTAATAATGACCTGTTTTAG
>JAUYUF010000017.1 GCA_030694835.1 Flavobacteriaceae bacterium
GGAATGTCTAACTGTTAACAATAATTTTATGAAGATTTTTACTATCATTTTAACAATTTTACTAGTTGCAGTATTACTGTATATTTTGTTTATTTACATCAGAAAATTTTTTGACCGAATCTGGTAAATTTTACTTTTATGGCTTTAAAAATAATTTACTGTGAATCACAAAGCCATATTCTTTTAAAAAGTCAAAAACATCAAAATCGCCTTCAAAATTTAAAATCTCATCAGAAATAGTTTTTAAACTTACTTGACCACTAAAAGATTTAGTGGTGGAACGCAATCCCGAAACATCAACTTCTGATATTTTAGAATTATACAATGCATCGTTAATAATAGTATATACAATAGATTTCATAGCAGTGAAATTTTTGCATGAATTTACAAAGAATATATACATTTTGCAATAGGTAATTGAATTAAGTTATAATATACTTGATATGATTTTTAAAAATGATTTTCTATTCATTTTTGATTTATTTTTTACTCTTAAGTAACTATATTTTTACTGACTGAAATTCAAGTTATTATTGAAAATATATTTTAATTTAAAAAGCTGTTTGTTATGTTCATTTTCTTTGCTTCTCCAAAGAAAACGAACCAAAAGAAATGAGCCTTTTAGGATGAATTTTTAAACTACGTTTAAAACCGTCTGTCAAAATCTGCGGTACTGCGTACCTGAATTTCAGATCTTTGCCAGACTATTCTGCCTAAAAGAGTTGCAAAGCGTTACTTTGCTTATACATAACTCAGGTTAAATAAAAGGGTTTTCCAAACTAACCTTATTCATACAGATTGATAATGCCTAAATTATTTGCAAGTTACTTCAACGGATTTAGAGTGCAAACTGTTATACACTTCTCAAAATACATTCAAATAAACCCCAAGGTTTTATAAAAACAAAAAAAGACTTTATTGCTAAAGTCTTTAAATTGGATATACTTTTTAATTATGAGTTAATCTGAACTCATTAATCTTTAATTATATATATTATTTATAACTCTATTTTATATTTTCCAAGATCATTCAGGTTAGAATGGCTTATAAACATGAAATGTCCTGCATTGCGTGCTCGGGCAAATCGTAAAAAGACTTCTAGTGTTTTCCAATAAGAATGATCGCGTTGCATATCATTCAATAATAAATAACCCATGATTATATTCCCTGCCATTTCTACCAATCTGCGTGCATGAAAATCGACAAACTCAGGATTATTATGAACTGTAACTCTTGCTTCGGCTTCTTCATATTCCAACGTCATACTTGTAAGAATTGATCTATAAGATTCTGTTTCTGGTTTTATCGTTGCTTTATCATATTCTTCAATTTGAGCCAATAAAGCACCAGTTGTTACTCCTTTAATAGCAGCAACAACTTGCAGTTGTGTTGTGCCTTCATAAATAGTTGTTATTCGCGCATCTCGATATATTCGTTCAATTGGATAATCTTTCATAAATCCAGAACCACCGTGTATTTGCAATGCATCATATGCAATTTCATTACAGAATTCTGAGATTAATCCTTTAGCAAGTGGAGTGAATACATCTGCTAGTTTCTGATATTTTTTCTGCTCTTCACGTTCTTCTTTAGTTAAAGATCTTTCCGTTGAAATATGAGCTAACGTTTTATACATATCTACAAAACGAGCCGTTTCATAAAGCAAACAACGAGATGCTGTTAACTTAGCATTCATTACTCCAAGCATTTCATAAATCGCTGGAAATTGAATAATAGGTTTTCCAAATTGTTCTCTTTTATTTGCATAAATTAATGCTTCGCGATAGGCAGCTTCACTAATACCAACTGATTGTCCAGCAACTCCAAGTCGAGCACCATTCATCAATGCCATAACATATTTAATTAAACCTAATCTTCGACTTCCACAAAGTTCAGCAGGTGCATCTTTGAAAACCAATTCACAAGTTGGAGATCCTTTAATACCTAATTTATTTTCTATTCTTCTAACGGTTACTCCTCCACTATTTTTATCGTGAATAAACATAGAAAGACCGCGACCATCTTTTGTACCTTCTTCAGAACGAGCCAGCACAAGAGAGATATGCGCATCTCCATTGGTAATAAATCTTTTTACACCGTTGAGAAACCACATTTCTTTATCTTCATCAAAATGCGCTTTTAACATAACAGCTTGCAAATCTGAACCAGCATCTGGCTCAGTAAGAGACATCGCCATAGTTTCACCTTTACTTACTCTTTTAAGAAAATGTTCTTTCTGATCATCGGAACCAAATTCATTAATGGTTTCTGCACAATCTTGTAATCCCCAAATATTAGCGAATCCACCATCGGCTCTGGCCACAATTTCACCACCCATAATAAAGGGAACTGTAGAAAAATTAAGTCCATCATATTTCCGAGGAAGTGTAATTCCCATCAATCCACCTTTAATAACTGCATCAATATTTTCTTGTGTCCCTTTTGCATAGGCAACACCTCCATCTTTCAATAAAGGTCCATCATGATCAACCGATTCAGCATTTGGAGCAATTACATCGCCACTTATTTCGCCAATAATTTCAAGTACTTGTTTGTAACTATCTAAAGCATCTTCAAAATCTTTAGGAGCAAAATCAAATTCATCTTTATCTTTGAAATGATCTTCCTTTAGTGTTATAATCCTCTGCATTAGAGGATGTGAAAGTTGAAATTGAAGATGCGGATTGTCTGTAAAAAAATTTGCCATAACTCATTTATTAATAATTACAAATTACTTTGTATTTTCTTTATAATATTTAATCATTTTTGGAATCACAGTTTCTACTTTACCTTGTATTACGTAGTTTGCAATTTTATTGATTGGGGCATTCGGGTCACTATTTATAGAAATAATTATACTTGATTCTAACATTCCTGCTAAATGTTGAATTTGACCTGAAATACCACAAGCGATGTACAATTTTGGTCGTACTGTTATACCTGTTTGTCCTATTTGTCTTTCATGTCCAACGTAGCCAGCATCAATTGCTGCACGTGAAGCGCCAACTTCACCGCCAATTACGGCAGCAAGTTCATACAATAAACCAAAATTTTCTACAGAGCCAACACCAAATCCACCTGCAACAATTACTGATGAATTTTTAATATCTACTTTTGATTCTTCAACATGACGTTCAATTAATTTCACTACAAAAGCTGTTTCATCAACATATTTAGACACATCCAAATCGACCACTTTTCCTTTGTGTTGCGGATTAAAAATAGCTTTTTTCATCACTCCTTCTCTAACGGTTGCCATTTGCGGACGACAATCAGGATTGATAATGGTTGCAATAATATTTCCACCAAAAGCGGGTCTAATTTGAAAAAGAAGATCTTTATAAACCTTTTTATCTCTTGTTACTTCGTGGTCTCCAATTTCAAGTTCGGTACAATCTGCCGTTAAACCACTTTTTAGCGCCGATGAAACACGAGGTCCTAAATCACGACCAATAGTTGTTGCTCCCATTAAAACTATTTGCGGCTTTTCTTCATTAAAAAGATTTACCAATATTGAAGTGTGTGGCAAAGTAGAATAGGGAGCTAATCTATTATCATCAGCAATAAAGAGCGTATCAACACCATAAGGAAATAACATTTTTTCATATCCTTTTAGATTGTGCCCAATTAACAGTGCTTCTAGTTTGCAATTCAGTTGATTGGCAAGACTTCGCCCTTTGGTAAGCAATTCAAAACTAACATCAGCAATTTTGCCTTCATCCAGTTCGCAATATACAGTTACATTATTCATCTGTTTATGTTTTTTATATTATTAACCAATAATATGTGCGGTAATTAATTCTTTCATTAATTCATTGATATCTTCATCATTATCTTCTAATTTCAACGATTCTTTTGCTTGAAAAACAATGTTTTCCACTTTTTTAACTTTTGTAGGAGAACCTCCAAGTCCAAGTTGAGCACGATCACATTCAATATCATTTACGCCCCATTCCATAATAATTTGATTGTTTCCCATAGATGCTGTAAGATAGTCTTCACTTATTTCCTGACTTTCGCTCATAGTTGTGGTGTGTTTATATTTCATTAAACGTTTAGCATGTCTAGGGCGACAATGTGGTGCAGAATTGTTTACTGTAATTAAAATAGGAAATGAAGCTTCAAGCACTTCTACTCCACGTTCTAATCTACGCTTAACCTGAATTTTATCATTTGTTAATGAAATGATTTCTTCTGCATAGGTAATCTGTGGAATGCCTAATTTTTCAGCCACTTGCGGACCAACTTGTGCGGTATCACCATCAATGGCTTGTCTACCACAAATAATAATATCATATTTTTCCATTTTCCGGATAGCACAAGAAAGCGCATAAGATGTTGCTAAAGTATCGGAACCTGCAAAAGCGCGATCTGTTAATAAAATACCAGCATCAGCTCCACGGTACAATCCTTCTCGAAGGATTTCTGCTGCACGAACAGGACCCATAGTTAGAATAGTAATAGTTGATCCTGGAAATTGATCCTTGATCCGTATAGCTTGCTCTAACGCATGTAAATCTTCAGGATTAAAAATAGCTGGTAAAACAGATCTATTAACTGTTCCATCAGCTTTCATAGCATTTTTGCCAACGTTTCTCGTATCTGGAACCTGTTTGGCAAGTACAATAATTTGATATTCTTTCATGTGTTTATACTTATTTTTTTATTAGTCACATGGAACGCTCCATATCTTTAATTTCCTTTTTAAATTTCATTTCATATTATTTTAATTGGCAATTCTACTACTGCTTAAAAGGAGGTCAAATATAATAAATCTATAGTTTAATAAAAATTTGTTATACTATAATTTGAGAAAAAAGGAATGAAAAATGGAGAATTCATGGCATAAAAAAAGAGACTCTATTTCTAAAGTCTCTTGTTGTAGCGGAAGAACTTGAATTATTGAACCCAAAGGAGTTTGTTAATGACTTTTTGAAAATTATAGAGTTCATAAAAATCCAATAAGTTTGGTCCAGCCATTATATAAACTTTTTGACCCCATAGTGGCCCCTTTATGGTGCCATTTTAAAAAACTAAATTATTTTAAAAAATCAAGTGTTTTTGGCATCTTCTAAATTCATAGTTGATTTTAATCGTGCTTCTTGGACCCATTTATATTATTTTATGACCCCTTAATGGCCCCTTTAAATATATATTTGGTCCCAACCCCCGTGGTTCCTGTTTTATCTAAATAGTTAATCTCTAAATCGGATAAATATCTACTAGCCGTCCTTTTAGAAACCTTACATATTATTTGAACATCTGTATTAGTTATCTGCCCATTATCCTGAACATATAAAACTATAATTTGCAACTCACCTTTTAAACCTTCACTTTCGAGAGTTTCTTTAGTATATCTGTAGATTTTAACCTCAAAATCGGGTGATGTTATATTAAAAATTGATGGTGTTATTTTTAATCTTAAATATCCAAGAAAGAATATTAATGATACAATCTATCGTATCCTTTTATATCTGTTATAGATTTATTTTGATACAGTTGATGTTTTGATACGATGACCACCTATCTCATTTCAAAAATCTCACCTTCATCGTTCATTTGAGAAATTTTAAAATTGTACTTGTATTGTTCTTTTATATCATTTAAAAAAAACATTAAATTAACTTTGTTTTGATTTGAAATATTATAACCTAATATAATATTCCTAATCAATATCTGAGGAAAAGTATCTAAAATATTAATTTTATTTTCAGGATTTATTAAATCCTGAAAAGGATATCTCTCTTTTAAATATAGTTTGTTGAAATATTTAACCTCTTGATTTGAATTTATATCCTTGTATATGGTTTTTTGATTGTGGCTTTCATATCGCCCCTTGTCCTCTTTCATCAAGAATCTAATTTCTTCTTCCGACTCAAATATTTTTACCTTATGAAATGATTGCATTTCTAATATAAATTCCATAAAATTATTTGGAAAAAAACCATCATGAGTTTTTGAAAATTCTTCAGCTAAAGATTTTAGTCTTTTAATTGGTTTTAGAGCTTCTTCTCCATATTGTATTTTTCCTAACAGAAAAGAATAAGGGTCTTGCTTATTTATTTCTAGTTCAATAATAGCACCTTTACCTTTATCACCATATACTTCCCACATTAAACGATTATGTTTAGTTGAGTCATTTGATTGGCATAGTGATAGGCAAAAAAGATTTTCTTTTGAATGTTTAAGTTTTTTTTGGTCAAATTTAAAAAGTGGATTACCCTCAAAAACCGAAGCTGCATAGAGTATTTCTTTTTCATCAATTAAATTTCCAAATTCGGACATTCTTAAGAATCCCGACTCTAATATCAACTTGAGACCTATTAATGATGTAAAATGTATATATTTTCCATCACCATCATATTCGTAATCTGTACCTTTCAAAAGTTCTCCAGTAGATAGTTTTGGTTTAAAAGAATTTGGAGCTTGTTCAGGAGAACCAAACATGGAACTTGATGCAAATCGAGCATTTGGGAAAACCAAATTAATTACTTCAGTTTTAAATTTCTCTATCTTTCCCCTTGCTTTTTCCCAAGAATCATTTTCTTTTTTCATTATCTTAATTGTAATAATATTTTAGTTCAAAATTTAACCATATCAATCTCCTTCATAATCCTATCCGTTTCACTTAAAGCTACAATTATTTTTTGGTAGTGCAATATATCATCATAACTCAATTCTCGACCTTTTCGGTCTTTGAGCCATTTTTGGGCGGGTTGATAGCCACCAATATAAAATTCCCATGATGAAGTTGGTATATCTGCGAAATATTGAGTGTCATTGATGAAGACGTTGCCTAAATTCCCCTCCTTTGGAGGGGTGCCCAACGGGCGGGGTGGTTCTTTGTCTTTAATGCTACTCACACTTGGTTTGCCATAATTTTCAATTATAAACACTTCTAAATCTCTCATTACACTTTTTATATTTTGCAATACTTCAATAACTGGTATTCTGTACATTTTTAATCCTAATGACAATAAGTATTCTTCTCTTAATTTGTCATATTCTTCTTTTGAGTTGTGGCTTGAGCCATCAATTTCGATGACCAACCCCAGTTTCTTTACATAAAAATCTACAATGTAGTTGCCAATGATTCGCTGTCTATCAAAATCTATTTTGTAGAACTGGTTTTTTGTTACTTGCATCCAAAATAAAACTTCCGATAAATTCTCGGCTTGTCTTAATTCTTTTGCTCTCGATTTTAATTTTATATTATAGGGTAATTCTAAAATTGAGTTAAAAAAGATGGCATTATTTTTTATGAGTATATCAGGAATAATTGGGTCTTGGGTTGTGATATAAGGAACCACCCCACCCTGCGGGCACCCCTCCAATGGAGGGGAATTTTCATACCTAGGTTTAGTAACTATGTTATCTCCATCTTCTGGGTACTTTGTTATATAGCGCTCAATTTTTGGACTTTCCAATAAGTGAATCTCTCTCAGTTCTCCACCATGTTCCACTAACTTCCAAAATATTTTGGCATCTTTTGGATAGGGAACTCTAGGAAAATCTATCTTTAGAAACTCTTTGTATTTTTCTCGGTAAGTTGGTGAGTGTAATACGGCATAGATGTAATCTAACAAATCAATTGGAGCAAAACTTTGCTTAAAATCTGGGCGAACCTCATCACTATTAGCAAAACAAACATTACTTTCTGTTTCTTTTTCGTTGGTGAAAATTAATCCTAAACCATTTGCTATTTGCTCAACAATTTCAATACTAAGGTTTGGAGTTCTTTCTAGTGAATCTTCTAAACTTTGCTGACCATTTTTCTCATAATATAAGTAGAGTGGGAAATAATTTCCAGAACCATATCTTCCTGCTGTTCCCGTCAAATTAAACTCCCCAATCAATTTTGAAATAAAAATATATCGCCATTCACTAGCACATTGCCTTCCAGCAACTAAACCTAAATTTTTACCTAATAAAAAATGTTGCATTAATTTAACTCTAGCCCTTTCAATAAGAGTATTGTCATTATAAATATACTGTTCGTCAAATGGTCTATATGATATTTTTTCAATTTGGTTTTTGACTACTTCAATGTTATAATAATCTTCAACATTTTTTATTAACTCTATTTTTGAATCATTTATTAAAATTGCATCTTTAGAAGTAACAATTCCAACACTATTAAGTGGAAAAAGTTCATTTATCTTAAAACCCTTGTCGTAAACAAGTTGAGCTTCAAAATCTTTAGGAACAAAGAAATAATTTGGAGCAACGTTTGGCAGTTCTATAAATTGAGTTGTTTTTAGCGAGTTTTCAATTAAAAATTCATATTTCATTTCTCGTTTACCGTACAAATCATAATGAAATATCTTACCTAGTTCGTTTGTTTTCTTTTTGCCAATTTTCACAAATATGTTAATAGAAACACCTTGCATAATGTCAAATACATTTTGGTCAGTTGAACCATCGGGTGCTGTTTCTTTTTTCTTGCTATTCCCGTGTAAATCAATTGTATAAATTTTATCATAAGTTTTTAATAAATTCCAACGCATTCCCCTAAAAGTCGGATTATCTAAATAACCATGCGGGTTAATAAATGCCAAAACACCACTTCCATTTCTCTCAATAAAATGTTGACCGTAACGTAAAAATTTAACGTAATCATCATTAATCCATTTTGGATTTCGCTCCTTTAATTTCTCTTTTCCGCCTGGCTCTTTTTTGTAAACATCCATCAAATCCATTATCCATTGCCCTTTATTGGAACTTTCACCGCTATATGGCGGATTTCCCATTACAACCATAACGGGGGCATCACGCTTAATTGCATTGGCTTGGTCTGCTTCATCAGATAGCCATGAACTAAACAAAGTTGCTGTATCTGGGTGCGCTTCTTCTAACGAGTTGGTTAAAAATATTCTAAATCGCTGTTCATCTGCTGGCTTGTAACCCGTTTCCGTTAACAACATATCCATTTTTAGGTGTGCCATTGCATAACTTGCCATCAACAATTCAAATCCATTTAAGCGTGGGATGAGGTCGTTGGTAACATACTTGCTCCATATACCTTGCTGACCTTCAAATTTCTTGTAGATATGTTTTACAACCTCAGCTAAAAACGTTCCAGTACCAGTTGCGGGGTCAAGAATTTGCACCTTGTGAACCTCAACGTCATGCTCTACTTCCTTAATCTTTGAATTTGCACCCGTTCCAGTTTGAGTAACTGCCTTTTTCTTGATGGTAGTTTTTGAAGTATCGGCTAAACCTTGTGGTAAATCAAATTCGGTCTTTAATATATCATCTACTGCCCGAACTATAAAATTTACAACTGGCTGAGGTGTGTACCAAACAC
>JAUYUF010000023.1 GCA_030694835.1 Flavobacteriaceae bacterium
GTATTGTTTGTAGTTATGATGCGAATGGTTGCTAAAAACATCAAATCTACTACTACAGCCCTATTAATATTGTTATTTGTTGGAGCTTTAGCAGGAACTTGGTTAATCAGCGGTATCATTCCGGCGATGATTTATTACGGAATGCAATTGTTAAATCCAACCTTCTTTTTGGTGGCTTCTGTTATTATTGCTGCTATTATTTCTGTTGCCACAGGTAGCAGCTGGACAACTTCAGCTACTGTTGGAATTGCTTTAGTTGGTATTGGAAAAGCTATTGGCTTGCCAGAAGGGATGGTGGCAGGAGCGGTAATTTCAGGTGCTTATTTTGGTGATAAAATGTCTCCTTTATCAGATACAACTAACTTAGCACCAGCAATGGCTGGAACAGATTTGTTTACCCATATCAAATATATGGCCTATACCACGGTGCCTTCTATGACAATAACCCTTATTATATTTTTAGTTTTAGGATTTACTCAAACAACTAGTGGGCAAGCAGATACCTCCTCTATGTTACAAGCTATTAGTGATACTTTTACCATAACACCTTGGTTATTTTTGGTGCCGTTTGCTGTAATATTGATGATTGTTAAAAAGACGGAACCAATCATTGCTTTATTGATTGGTACACTGTTAGGAGGTGTATTTGCTTTAATTTTTCAACCCGCTATAGTTATGAAAGTTGCTGGAGCAGAAACCCTTGATTTTGTAAGTGCTTATAAAGGTGTAATGAATGCTATTACAGTAGATACAGCTGTTGAAACGAGTAATGCTACCCTTAATGATTTATTTACAGCAGGTGGCATGAAAGGGATGTTAGGAACTATTTGGTTAATTATGTGCGCGATGGTTTTTGGTGGAATTATGGAAGCTATCGGAGCTTTAAAAGCTATTAGTGATGCTTTATTATCGGTTGCCAAAGGTATATTTGGATTATTTGCTAGTACTGTTACAGCATGTATCGGATTTAACCTAACAGCTTCTGATCAATATTTAGCGATCGTTGTTCCAGGTAAGATGTTTGCGAAAGCCTATGAAGAAAAAGGATTAGCTCCAGAGAATTTAAGTAGAACATTGGAAGATTCTGGAACTGTTACTTCTGTTTTAGTGCCATGGAATACGTGCGGAGCGTATCAATCTAAAGTATTGATGGGTGAAGTTGGGGTAACTAGTTATATCCCTTATGCGTTTTTTAATATCATCAGTCCGATAATGACCTTGATATTTGCTGCGTTCAGAATTAAGATTAGGATGTTAAAGGATAAATCAAATAATGAAGTTATGGAAGTTTCCTAAATATTTTTTGAATTTTCTAAAGAAATCGCACATTTTTCTGCACATTTTTCTCCGTCAATAGCGGCTGATATAATGCCACCGGCATAACCAGCACCTTCACCACATGGGTAGAGTCCGCTAATTTCAACATGTTCCAAGGTGTTATAATCTCTTGGAATTCTTACTGGTGATGAGGTTCTAGATTCTGGTGCATGAACTACTGCTTCATTGGTTAAATAGCCCTTCATAGTATTGCCAAATTGAACAAATCCTTCCTGAAGGGATTTGTAAATAAAGGAAGGTAATACATTTCCTAATTCAACTGATGTAGTTCCGGGTTGGTAAGATGTTTTTGGGATGTCGGCTGATTGTTTCCCTTTGGTAAAATCTACTAATAATTGAGCAGGAACCCGTTGTGTTTTACCACCAGCTACCCATGCCGTTTGTTCGATATGCTGCTGAAAAGCCATCGCTGCTAAGGGTCCGCGATATGCAAATTCTTTAAAATCTTCCATTTTTAATTCCACCACAATTCCTGAATTTGATGTTGTTTGATTGCGTTTGGATGGCGACCAGCCATTGGTAACAACTTCTCCCGGACTTGTGGCGCAAGGCGCAATAATACCTCCGGGACACATGCAAAACGAATAAACTCCGCGATTCTGCACTTGTTTAACAATGCTATAAGGAGCAGGAGGTAAGTACGGACTTCGAATTTCGCAACTGTATTGAATTTTATCAATGAGTTGTTGTTGATGTTCTACTCGAACACCTAAAGCAAAAGGTTTTGCTTCAATATGAATTCCTTTTTTGTGTAATAATTCAAAAATATCTCTTGCAGAATGTCCGGTTGCTAAAATAACTTTAGTAGTTTCCCATCGATTTCCATTAAGGGCTTCAACTCCAGTTATTTTTTTATCAAGAATCAAAATATCGGTTACACGTGTTTGAAAATGAATTTCACCTCCGTGATTCAAAATAGTATTTCTGATACTTTCAATAATTCGAGGGAGTTTATTAGTACCAATGTGCGGATGTGCATCGACTAAGATAGAAGGTGAAGCACCATGTAAAACTAATAATTCTAAAATCTGTTGAACATCACCTCTTTTTTTAGAACGCGTATATAACTTTCCATCTGAATAAGTTCCAGCTCCACCTTCGCCAAAACAATAGTTAGAATCTTCATCAACAATATGTTCTTTATTAATGGCGGCTAAATCTCTTCTACGTGCTTTAATGTCTTTTCCACGTTCAAGAATAATAGGTTTTACACCCTTTTCTATCAATTTTAAGGCAGCAAATAATCCGGCAGGACCCGCGCCAATGATGATTGCTGGTGTTGCATTAGCAACATCTTTATAATTAGGTAATTGAAATGAGACAGGTTCAAAAGGTTCATTTACAAATATTTGAATACGTAGATTTATTTTTACTTGTCGCTGACGTGCATCAATGGAGCGTTTTAGAATTTCAATATGCGTAATAGCTTCTTCTGAAATCCCTTCATGAATGGAAACCCATTCTTGCAATAATAATTGATTGGAAGCAATTTCAGGTAATACTTGTATGTTTCTTTCGAAAATCATGAGCTATATAAAAAAGTTCCAAACGAGTCCGAAACGAATAGTAAAGTCTCTACTTGGATAATTGGGTGCTGAAAAATTGTTTTGATAGTTACTTTTTGAAGTAACATTTTCTATTTTAAAATAGATCCGAGTTCGTTGTATTTGACCATTTAAGAAGATATCAATAGTTGGATAATTACCAATTTTAAAAATGTTTTGTTCAGAAAATTCACCCAAAAGAGGATTGTAACTTGGCGCGTAGAATTTACTGAAATACTTGAGTGTTACCCCCGTTTGTATATATAACGGATTTCCTTTAAATAAATGAGTCGAATAGTATAAGGTATTTCTAGTAGTTAATTTAGGCACACTTAAAGCAGCAGTTTCACCTGTTACTTTTTGATACATGAAGGTATTTTCTAATCCAAATTTATAAAAAGAAAATCCTTTATTTATCGTTGCTTTCAGATAATTAATGGTTTCAGTAGCTTGAATTGGTGTAGGATTATTTTTACTAAAATATATTAAATGATCTATTTTGCTATAACTAACTTTCGTATTTAACCATTTTTTGGATTCTAATTCAAACCCCACATTCCAAACATCTTCATTAGAGAAATGATTGTACCAATTGTAGTTTTTATAATTACTTCTGTACAGTTGATAGTTTAATTCAGGAGCTTTAGTATAGATATTTATATATGCTTTTACCCAATTGACACTATCTTTTTTGTAAGTAGCAGAAGTGAGCATTGATTTAGTAATATCATCACCCGTAATTTGCTGATTTAAAATTGCTTTTAGATGTATTTTTTTGATAGATGAATTCCATGTTACTTGCATCGCTAATTTATCATCTTTTAAATATTTTGGAAGCGAAGCGAAAATACTATCTACAGGATTTTTAAAACCATATTCAAAACGATGCAGCTTAGCCGCAACTTTGATATTTCCTAATAACAAAGGTGATTTAAAGCTTATATAAGCCGAAGCGTTATGCTGCTTATGATAGGTGTGATCATCAATGGCTGAGGTTAAAGTATTGCCAAAAAGGGAAGAAATGCCCGTTTGGGTAAATTCAAAATGCTTGGTTTCATAGGAGTAAGTTTGTCCCAGAGTAATCTGATTTTTTTGGAGAGAATCTGATTTAACGCTCAATAGATGGTAACGCTGTTCAATAAAATAACGTTTTCCTCTCAACATACTTTCTGCATCTAATAAGTTAACATCTAACCTGCCACGTTGGTCATAGTTGGGGTTTCCACTCAGATATTGAGCTAACGATAATGCTGTTAATCCTCCATTTTCTTGATTCATTAAATCTTGAGAAGTGTAATGTCCCCTAAAATCGTAGTGTTTATTTTTACTTTGATAATTAAAAGTAACCCTAAAATTACCATGACTACTTAAAGAATTTCTATATCTACCTAAGGAGCGTAATCCTTTATAAGCTACTGAAAAGTTAAATTGTGGAGAAGTGTTCATTGTAATGAAAGCATCTAAAATCTGACCTTGCTCCATTCCGGTTCTATACATCAATTCCGTTGATGGAGTAGGAACTCTGTAATAAGAAATATCGTTGATTTCATAATAATTGTAATGCTTAGCTTTAGCTCCTATAGTTGGAATTAAGACAATTTCATTAAAAGAATATGCCAATCGATTAAAAGTTTGTCCTTGATTGTGAAATGCTAAGAATTCAAAATCATCTTTTCTTAAGTAATTAAATTTGTAATCTTTAAATATAGTTAAAGTGGTATCTATGATGGTAGAATCTCGTTTAAAATCATATATTTTAAAATCGGTATAATGGGTTTTATATACCAACGGATCTGATGCGGCCATTCTTTTTTGAAGTGTATCAGATGCTCTGTTTACTGCTTTATTAATTTTTGCTTTGTTGTCAATAGCCGGTTTTTTTACTTGGGCTAATGAGGTGTGAAATATGCTAATTAAAATGAAGAATAAAACTATTTTTTTCATCTATTCGATTGTGTCTATTTATCAAAAACTGAAAGACAAAGGTAATTGATTTCATCGATAAATATAAAACTAAGCCATTAGAGAAAAAAATGTTTAATTTGTATTTACAGAATTCAATCAATGTTAAAAGCATTTTTTAAAGAATCAGCATTAGAATGTGGAACTGATGAAGCCGGAAGAGGTTGTTTGTGTGGGCCTGTTGTAGCTGCTGCAGTTATTTTCCAGCCAGAATTTTCACATCCATTATTCAATGATTCTAAACAATTGAGTGAACGTAAACGGAATGAGTTAAGGCTTGTTATAGAGAAAGAAGCTTTAGTCTATTCTGTTTCATTTGTTTCTCCTCAAAAAATTGATGAAATCAATATATTACAAGCTTCTATTTTGGCGATGCATCAAGCTATTGCTGATTTAAAAGTGAGTCCGAAATTTATTATAGTTGATGGGAATAAATTTAAACCCTATTTGCAAATTCCACATCAAACCATTGTAAAAGGAGACTCTAAATTTCAAAGCATAGCGGCGGCATCTATTTTAGCAAAGACTTATAGAGATGAATATATGGAAGCGTTACATTTGGAGTTTCCTCAATATGATTGGTATAAAAACAAAGGTTATCCTACGCTATTCCATCGAAAAGCATTACAACAATTTGGTTCAACTATTCATCATCGAATGTCATTTCGATTATTGCCAGATCAGTTGAAATTAGAAATTTAAATTTGTAAAGTCGCGCTAAATAAACGTTTAAAATGATGAAGAATTTTGGATTTTACTTCTTCAGGGTCTATAGTTTTTCCTAATTCTGCTTCCAAAGAAGTTACCGCTTTTCCACGAATACCGCACGGAATGATATAATCAAAATATCCTAGATTGGTACTGACATTTAAGGCAAACCCATGCATGGTAACCCATTTGCTGGTTTTAACACCCAAGGCGCAAATTTTACGGGCAAAAGGTGTTCCAACATCCAACCAAACGCCGGTTTCCCCTTCACTTCGTTCTCCTTTTAAACCGTATTCAGCTATTGTTGCAATAATTACTTCTTCTAAAACGCGCATATATTCATGAATATCTGAAAAGAAATTATCTAAATCTAAAATTGGATATCCAACAATTTGACCGGGTCCATGATACGTAATATCACCACCGCGATTGCTTTGGTGAAATTCAATTCCTTTATCTTTTAATTGATGTGATGAAAGCAATAAATTGTTGATATCGCCACTTTTTCCAAGCGTATAAACAGGCGGATGTTCTACAAACAATAAGTAATTAGGGGTTTGATTTGCGGTATTTTCTTTTTGATTTTTTGATTTTATGGTAATGATTTCATGAAACAACACAGTTTGATAATCAAACGCCTTTGCATAAGCCAACATTCCGAGTTCTTTGATAGTTACATTTTTGTTCATGAATTAATTTTAATTTTGACAAAGGTCTAAAAATTAAAAATTAGTATGCAAGAATTTGAATAATTTCTTTTTTTCGAACTCAAAATTTCAAAAACAAGTATCTTTGATTAAATTTTCAGAATTTGTATGTTAAAAAAACTGCAACTTAATCCTTGGCATTACTTACTGCTTTCTTTTATAATCCTGATTTTACTGGGCACGGCACTGCTTAAAATGCCTTTTGTACAACATCAAGATGGCTTAAGCGTTATAGATGCTTTGTTTACCGCAACTTCTGCGGTTTGTGTTACTGGCTTAACAGTGGTAAATACTTCCGGATTTAATGTGGCCGGTCAAATTGTATTGATGTTTTTAATGCAATTGGGTGCTATCGGAATTATGACTCTAACAACTTCTTTGGTTTTATTGATTTCGGGCAATATCGATTTAAAACAGCAGGTTTCTTTTTCAAAACTTCAAGATAGTATTTCGATGAAAAGTTCTACCGGAATTTTGCAGTTTATCCTTAAAATTACTTTTATAACTGAGTTTATAGGCGCTATTTTGCTCACCATCGGTTTTTTAAACCAAGGATTAGAACTGAATGAAGCTATGTATCAAGGAGTTTTCCATTCGATATCGGCCTTTTGTAACGCCGGATTCTCCACTTTTGACAGCAGTTTAATTGGAATGAATTCCATTATTAAATACACCATTATGGCGCTTATCATTGTTGGTGGAGTGGGTTATGTGGTTGTTTTTGAGGTGTATCGAAAATATAAACATAAAGTACGTTTAGGATTTCACTCTAAAATTGTCATTTTTACAAGTTTAATACTCATCATTTTTCCAACCCTATTTTTATATTTTACCGAAAGTGGTTTGAGTTCATTTACCGATAGTTTATTTCAATCGGTAACTGCCAGAACTGCCGGTTTTAACACTGTTGATACCGCTAGTTTACATACCGTTACTTTGATGGTTGTTATTATTTTAATGTTTATTGGCGGATCTACCGGTTCTACCGCCGGCGGTATTAAAACAACCACTTTTTTTGTATCGATGATTCCGGTTTTTAAAATATTAAGAGGTGATAAAACGGTGATTGTTAACCAAAAACACATACCGCATTCGGTAATTCTAAAAGCGTATGCTATCATAACCTTGTATATGTTGCTAATTTTTGTGGCAACCGTTTCCTTGTTATTGGCTCATCCAAATTTTACACTTTTAAATACCTTGTTCGAAGTGGTTTCAGCAACCGGAACGGTTGGTTTATCAACAGGAGTTTCTGCTGAAATAGCCACTTTTGGAAAAATTGTCTTAATTTTATGTATGTATTTAGGAAGAATCGGACCGGCATCCTTGGCAATGATTAAAACAAATAAAGATTATCAACCAAAAATATACTATCCACAAGAAAAAATTAATTTAGGATAAATAAAAACGATAAAAAATGGCTAAAGATTTTGTAGTAATTGGTTTAGGAACATTTGGTTATGAGGTAGCCAAACAATTGTTTAAACAAGGACATAATGTGATGGCAATCGATAAAAATGCCATTACCATTCACAATATTCAAGATCATGTGACGATTGCAATCAATACCGATATCTCTGATACAGCGGTTATTGACGAGTTAGAACTTTACAACTATAATAAAATAATTTTAGGACTGGGCAGTAATTTAGAAGCACTTATTTTATCCATTGCTTATTTAAAAAATAAAGGTGCTAAATACATCATTTCAAAAGCGAATACCGAACTTCAAAAACAAGTTTTACTCAAAGTAGGCGCCGATGAAGTGATATTACCAGAAAAAGAAGTGGCAGTTAAATTGTGCGAAAGACTTGATAATCCTAACTTTTTAGACAAGTTTGTATTGGATAACGATATCCTTTTGATGAATGTAAAAGTTCCAGCTAAATTTGACAATAAAACCTTACAGGAGTTAGATTTGCGTAATAAATACAATGTCACCGTGTTGATTCAAAAACACGAAGGAAAATCGGTGGTGATTAACAATGCAAAATTTATTTTAAATGAAGGTGATGAAATTTTTGTAGCCGGCGAAGAAAAAAATATCAAAAAATTATTTAATGATTAGCATTAATGGATTTAACCATCAAAATTGAAAATCTTTCTAAAAAATACGGAAATCAATTTGCGTTAAAAAACATTTCACTGGAACTAAAATCTGGTGAAATTGTTGGTTTGTTGGGGCCGAATGGAGCAGGAAAATCTACTTTGATGAAAATTCTACCGGGATATTTAAAACCAAGTTCGGGCAGTATTTTTGTCAATGATTTATCGCTTTCAGAAAATGTATTCAGCATTCAGCAGCAAATGGGTTATTTACCAGAACACAATCCGCTCTACACCGAAATGTTTGTGAGAGAATATTTGCAATTTAATGCAGCTATTCATCAAATTGATAAAACAGAAGTTGAAAATGTTATTGAGAAAGTTGGTTTAAAACCAGAAGTTCATAAAAAAATTCATCAATTATCTAAAGGATATCGTCAACGAGTTGGTTTGGCAGCTGCTATATTGCACAATCCATCCATTTTAATTTTAGACGAGCCAACTACTGGATTAGATCCGAATCAAATAGAAGAAATAAGACAACTGATTAAAGATCTAGGAAGAGATAGAATAGTGTTGTTTTCTTCTCATATTTTGCAAGAAGTAGAAGCTGTTTGTGATAGAGTTATTATTTTACACAAAGGTAAAATGTTACAAGATTTACGATTGAATCAAATACGCTCAACCGAACAGCAGCTCCTAGAAGTGGAGTTTGATTTGCGCGTAGAAGAACAATTTTTAAAAACTTTGCCAAATCTTATCAAAGTAGAAAATGTGTTTGATGCCACTTGGGAATTAACTTTTCAAACGAATGAAGATATGCGACCTGTATTAGTTGATTTTGCTCAACTAAACGGATTGCGGGCATTGAAAATCATCTCGAAAAACAAGAGTTTAGCTGATTTATTTAAAGAATTAACCGCTAATTAATACGATAAGCCCATTTGTTTGAATCAAATTCTTTTAGTAATTCTTTATTAATAATCACTTTATGATTTCTACTGGGCATGGTTAAATTGATTTTTTCTTGTGGATCTTCAATAGTAAAATATAAATTTTTAGTGCCTTTATAACTACTGATGATGCTTTCTAATTGATCAATTTCCTTTTTATTGATGGCGGTAATATCAATGTACAAGGTAATTTTTTCGCTGATAGATTCAATTACATCATGCAACAATTTTACATCGGTATATTTAATTCGAGGATTACCAGTTAAGCCTTCTTTATTTCTAAAGCCTTCCTGAATGGAAAGCCTGATAAATAAAAACTGATTCTCTTTCAAAAAATGACTGTATTTTAGGTAATCCTCATTAAAAATTCTAAACTCGTGGTTATCATCATAATCTTCCATGACAAAAGTTGCCCAACCTTTTCCTTCTCGTGTAACACGGTGTTGAACTTGGGTAACCATTCCTCCAAATGAAACATTTTGGTTAACATATTGCTCAATCGGTTTCTTAAATAAAGCAATGGTAGTGTTTGCAAATTTTATTTCATGCTTAAAATCATCTAACGGATGCGCTGAAGTGTACATGC
>JAUYUF010000042.1 GCA_030694835.1 Flavobacteriaceae bacterium
TTGTTGCTTCATCATTTTAATCTGATCTCCTAACATATTATGCTTATCATATTTTTTAGCATCGCTTAACAGTTCTGTCGCTTCTCTTTTTCTTCTTTTTGTCATGGCAATACCAGCTAAATTTAATTTAGCCATTGCAATGTCATGATCCATTGATAAACCTAATCCTAAAGCTTTTTTAAATAGTTTTTCTGATTCAGTCAAATTTGTTTGAGAAACCATTAAACCGTGTAAAAAATAAAAATAACCTTGTTGTTTTTTAATTAAAGCATTTTCTGGTTTTTTAATAAATGCTAACCATTTTTTGGCACCTTCAAAATCTTGTTTACGTAATTTAAAAAAGGCTAATAAAATGAATTCATTTTTAAAATAGAAGAATACAAAGATTCCCGCTAAAAGAACAAGTGAAATTCCGTTAAGAATATTCCCATCAATAAATTGAAAAACAGACCAAACAATAATGGCAAATGCAATAACTAGTTTAATATACTTGTGAAACATATTTTAATATTTTTAAAAATGCAAAGTTACATTATTGCTTGTTGTTTTTTTTATCTTTTATAAAACTTTTTAAATTTTATATAGGCAAATATTGCAATGACCGCAATTACTGCAATAGAAATATAAATAAAGCTTGGCGTTATAACCCCATCTCCACTACCGTATGAATGTAATCCGGAGAGATAAAAGTTAACTCCAAAGTAAGTCATTAAGATAGATCCAAATGCAAGTACAGATGCAAAATTATAAGCAAATCTTCCTTTTAATCCCGGAACTAAACGCATGTGTAAAACAAAAGCATAAATCATAATACTGATAAGTGCCCAAGTTTCTTTAGCATCCCATCCCCAGTATCTACCCCAGCTTTCATTGGCCCATTGACCACCTAAAAAGTTTCCAATGGTTAATAAAACCAATCCCACTAAAAGAGCCATCTCACTAATAGTAGTTAATTCACTTATTGTAATATCTAATTTTTCTTTATTTTTTTCTGTTGTAAGAATCATCAGTAATAATGAAACAAGTCCTAAAATCATTCCTAAAGCAAATGGTCCGTAACTAGCAACAATAACTGACACGTGAATCATTAACCAATAAGAATTTAAAACTGGAGGCAAGTTGGCAATTTCTGGGTCCATCCAATTCCAATGAGCAATCATTAACATCATAGAAGTTAAAAAGGCTGTTGAAGCAATTGTAAGTGATGATTTTTTTCCAAAAATTAATCCGAAGAACATGGTTGCCCAAGCTACAAAAATTACAGATTCATAAGCGTTACTCCATGGTGCACGACCACTAATATACCAGCGCGTTGCAAGTCCAAGTGTGTGCATTACAAAGAATAAAATGATAAATGCTATACATGCTTTGATTAAATAATTTACTGTTTTATTGTTTTTAAATATTTGAAGGATAACTAAGAAAAACATTATCACTCCAATATACATATAGTAACTAAATAGTTTTTTGAAAACATCGTATTTGTTATACAATATTTCATAGGTTATTTGTGATTCTTTTGGATAGACTCTTTCACCAAAAGTTTTTTGTATTTTAAATAATCCATCTAATAATTCATCAGATAATTTATAATCATTAGTGGTAATTGCATCTTGTAATGAAAGTGCATACATATGAAATGATTTAGCGGCTATGCTGTCATTGCCAGAATAATTAAGCAATTCAGTTTCATGTGGTGTTACCCATTTATTATTTTTATCATCTTTGATAGGTAAAATATTGAGTATTGAGCCACCTAAAGCAGAGTAAAGTAGGTTAACACGTTTATCAATATTAACGATGTCTTTCTCAAATTTTGCTTTATTACTTTTTTTATTAGCTTCTTCTTGATAAGATTGAAGTTTATATTCTCCTTTTTCATTGAAAAAATCAGCTAATCGAGCATATTTATCATCTTCATCAACTCCTAATATATTACGAACTTTAGTATTCCCTTTTTCTAAATATACTATTGGAATTTCAAACCATGTATATGGATTAATTGTAAGTGAAATTAGAACTTGATCAGCTGTATAGTCTCTATAAGTATCATTTTTGCTGACTTTACGCAATAATTCTGATGCAAATGTATTTACAGGTTTCATTCTACCACCAGCATCTTGAATAACGAGCCTGCTAAATTTATCAGCATGCTCTTTAGAAACCATGTTTTTGGTTAATAAAGAATCAATTTGACTGTCATTTAATTTATGATTGTGTTGTTGTGAAAAAAGTAATGTTGATATGAATAATAAAGCAATGGTTAATATTTTTGATTTTCTTAACTCAATATCTCGAAGTCTTTTTCTTAAATCGGCCATTCTAGTGTTTTTCATTAATAGCATTAAAATTAAACAGATATACAAAATGGTATAACCTACATAAGTTATAAGTGTTCCCCAATAATCATGATTTACAGATAAGACAGTTTCTTCATATTGATCAGTAATATTATAACTAGATTGGAAAAATCTAAATCCACGATAATCTAAAATGTTATTCATAAAAATTCTGAAATCAAACTGATTTCCTTTTTCTTTATCTAAAATAGTAACTTCACTTGCGTAGGACATAGCACTTTCAGAACCTGGATATTTTTCTAATTGGAAATCATTAAGCTGAACAGAAAAAGGTAAAAGATAAGTTCTTGAACCATAAACCATGCTGAAATTTAAATTATCAATACTTAATAAAGTAGCATTTGGTGTGCGATATTGCCCTCCAATTAAAGAAACACGTTCTGTTTTATCATTGGTGGTTACATCAAATACAAGCATATCAGAATTGCCAGAATCTTGTTTTACAGATGTAGATACATAATTTACTTTAGCTTTAAAAACAGGTTTTGGTATAACAAATTTCATTGCAGCTCCATGATTATGATCATCATGATTATCATCTGGATTATGACCTCCAATAGAATATAATGAAGCTATTTCAAAATTCTGTTCTATATCTTTTTCAAGTTTTCCTTTAAATTGGTCAGCCATTCTCATAAAATCTCCACCTTGATTGGATATAATTTTAAGTTGATTATCGACTAATTTAAAGTTTATTGAAACAGCATCAGGACTATCAAATCCAACCAATGTTCCATGAATATCTTCATATGTACCTCTTTTGATATACTGATCATGACGATGTCCGTCATCAGCAGATTCTACAAATAAAATATATTCTTCACCAGAAACATCTTCAACCACTTGTTCTCCTACATTTGGAATATAATCAACTAATTGTACTTCAACTTCTTGATTTTTAAAATCTGTAGTAAAACTAAAATTATTCTTTTTAGCTGAACTTAAAAGCATTTTTTTATAGATGGTGTTTTTTTGATCTTTACCATCATTAATAGTTAATTGTAAAAATGCTCCTTCTGAAAAAAGAACATTAGAACTTTCTCCTTCTTTTATGGATAT
>JAUYUF010000043.1 GCA_030694835.1 Flavobacteriaceae bacterium
CTATTGAAAAAACAGATAAAATAATTCAGAATTTGCCAAAATTAGATAGTATTATAAAAGTAAGTTTACAGAATTTACCTGCTTTAAAACCAGCAATTAAAAGGGGAATTCCGGTTAGTGCAGAATTTTCTTTACCAATTATTATTAAGACGGATTAAGCATTTCCCATAATTTATCCTTCAATTCAGTTAATCCTTGTTGGGCAATTGATGAGATAAATATATGTGGAATATCTTTTGGAAGTTTCTTCTTAATCTTTGCTAACTCTTTAGCATCAACTAAATCAATTTTTGTTACAGCCAATAATCGACTTTTATCTAATAACTCAGGATTGTGAAGTTTAAGTTCATTCAATAAAATATCATATTCTTTTTTGATGTTTTCAGAATTTGCTGCCACTAAAAACAGTAGGGTAGAGTTTCGTTCAATATGACGTAAAAAGCGAATTCCTAAACCTTTTCCGTCAGCTGCACCTTCAATAATTCCAGGAATATCAGCTACAACAAAAGTTCTGAAATCACGGTATTTTACAATACCTAAATTTGGTTTTAAAGTTGTAAAAGGATAATCGGCAATTTTTGGTTTTGCAGAAGTAATTACTGATAATAAAGTAGATTTTCCAGCATTTGGAAATCCAACTAAACCAACATCTGCTAAAACTTTAAGTTCTAATAAAAACTCACCTTCTTCGCTGGGCATACCTGGTTGTGCATATCGTGGAGTCTGATTGGTAGATGTTTTAAAATGCCAATTTCCTAAACCACCTTTACCTCCTTGAATCAGAATTCGTTCTTCTTTATCTTGAGTAATCTCGAAAATAATTTCATTGGTTTCAATATCTCTAAAAATGGTTCCTAGAGGAACATCTAAATAAACATCTTCACCAAATTTACCACTACTTCTACTTTTACTTCCATCACCACCATGTTCAGCTTTAAAATGTCGTTTAAATTTAAAGTGAAATAAAGTCCATAAATTTTTATCACCACGAACAATTACATGCCCACCTCTTCCTCCATCACCACCATCTGGACCTCCTTTTAATATAAATTTCTCTTTATGGAGATGCGCAGATCCTTTTCCTCCTTTACCAGATGATGCGTAAATTTTTACATAGTCAACAAAATTTCCTTCAGTCATTATTTCTCTCTTTTTATGTGTTTATTATGGATTCTAAAGTTGGTTAAAAACAACTTTTAAACGCTCTGTAATTTCTTCGATTGTACCAACTCCATTAACTCCAAAATACTTTCCTTGTGCTGCGTAATAATCTTTTAAAACAGCAGTTTTAGTATTGTATTCATTAAATCTGTTTCTAATTTTTTCTTCATCTTGGTCATCAGGTCTTCCGCTTATTTTTCCACGTTCTAATAAACGAGTAACTAAAATGTCTTCTTCAACTTCTAGCGCTATCATTCCGTTAATTGTTTCTCCTTTTTCATTAAGAAATAAATCAAGCGCTTTTGCTTGAGATTCAGTTCTTGGAAAACCATCAAAAATAAATCCTTTAGCGGTTGAATTTTTATCAACTTCTGCTTTTAGCATATCAATTGTAACTTCATCAGGAACTAAATTTCCATCATCCATGTACGATTTTGCTAATTTACCTAATTCAGTTTCATTTTGAATATTTTGTCTAAAAACATCGCCAGTAGATATATGAACCAAATTAAAAATATTTTTTAAAAATTCTGCTTGTGTTCCTTTACCTGCGCCTGGAGGGCCAAATAAAACTATATTTTTCATATTTAGAGTAGTGAGTTGATAAACATCAGATAGATTTCTGCCTAAATCATCATAATCTAAACCATAACCAACAATAAATTTATCTGGGATAGAAATTGCGATATAATCAATATGTAATTCTTTTTTGTAAACATCTGGCTTTAAAAATAAAGTGGCAATTTTAAGTTGTTTTACATTTTTATCTTCAAAAAGATGAAATATTTCTTGAAGTGTATTTCCAGTATCAACAATATCTTCTAAAATAATCACAGTTCTATCTTTTACAGAACCATTGAGTCCAATAAGGTTTTTAATAGCACCTGTTGAATTAGTACCTTCATAAGATGCTAATTTTACGAAAGATATTTCGCATTGTCCTGGATAATATCTCAACAAGTCAGCAGCATACATAAATGATCCGTTTAAAATAGCAATAAACAAAGGAATTTCACCTTTCATATCATTATGTATTTGATGTGCAATTGTTTTAATAGCAATATCAATTTCATCTTTTGAAATGAAATTTTTGAAATATTTATCGTGTAATTTAATAATACTCATCTTAATTTTAGGTTACTTTTTAAGGTAATATATTGTTTGTTACTTCAGTAGTTTTTGAAAGATGTCAAATTTACAAGGAAATTTTAACATTGTTGCTTGTTTAAAATATAATTTTTTATGAGGTATAGTTTCATGATGTTTATATCCCCATTTTCGATACCAGAACTCTAAAAATTCTTTTTCTGGGTGATTAAAATCAATAGGTTTTAATAGCTCTAATTGAATTATGGTGAAACCATTTTTAATTGCATAATCTTCAATAAATTTTAACAATTCATTTCCGATTCCTTTTTTTCGATGCTTTAAAGAACTTGTTAACATACCAAATCCTAGCGTTTTTTTGTTAATAGGATAAATGTGAACGCTACCTATTATTTCATTGTCTAAATAGGCTACTATCATTTCTTCTTTAGAAATAAAATCTGATATTTCGTCAATATTAGTTCTAGAATAACTTCCGTCAGAAGGCCAAAATTCTCCCTCGGATGCTTTGTAAACAGAATTAATTAACGCTGTTAATTGATGAATTTCAATTTCTGAAACTGCTGCTTTTCGTAGTATTTTTACTTTAAAATCTGACATTATTTAAATAGAAAAACCGTTCCAATAATTTTAGAACGGTTTTGTAAAATTGTTTAAAAAATTTATTTCTTTTCTACTTTTACTTTTTTACCTAAATTGATTGTATCATATAAAATAGGAGTTGCTATAAATAATGAGGAATAAGTTCCAACTACAATTCCGATAATTAAGGCAAACATAAATCCTCTTAAGGAGTCTCCTCCAAAAATAAATATGGCAAATAATACAACAAGTGTTGTAAAAGCAGTATTAATAGTTCTACTTAATGTTGAGCTTAAAGCTTCATTTATAATTCGAACGTATTTCCATGATTTATGTTCTCCAACATATTCTCTAACTCTATCAAAGATAATTACAGTATCATTTAATGAATATCCGATTACCGTTAAAATAGCTGCAATAAATGATTGATCTATTTCAGTGTTGAAAGGTAAATATTTATAAAATAATGAAAATACTGAAATTACTATCAATGCATCATGAAATACAGCCACTACAGCTCCCAAACTATATTGCCATTTTCTGAAACGTAATAAGATGTATAAAAAGACCACTAAAAGAGATCCTAAAATAGACCATTGTGCTGCAATTTTAATATCAGACGCAATGGTTGGTTCAACTTTTATAGCATTCATTACACCATATGTTTGACCTTCATAACCTCCTTTAAATTGCTCTAAAGTCATATTGGCAGGTAGTATAGTTTTCAAATTTGAATAAAGTAAATTCATTACTTCTTCATCAATATCATTACCCTCTTCGTTAATTCTATACTTAGTTGTAATTTTTAACTGATTGTCATCCCCATAAGTTTTAACTTCAGGAGAACTTCCAAAGGCATCTTTTAATAAACTTGAAACTTCTGCTGGTTTAACTACATTTTCGAAACGAACAGTATAAGATCTTCCTCCAACAAAATCTACTCCGTAATTTAAACCATTAGTAAATAATGAAATTAAACCTGCAGTTATAATAGTTGCTGAAATGATGTATGCATATATTCTCTTTTTAACAAATTCTACATGAAGGTTAGTGAACCATTTTCGGGTAATTTTAGTTGTAAATCTCAATGATTTACCTTTTTCAGAATAAGCATCCATTAACAATCTAGTAATAAAGATTGCTGTAAATAAAGATGTTAAAATACCAATTATTAAAGTGTAAGCAAATCCTTTTACAGGACCTGTTCCAAAAACGTATAAAATTATTCCTGTTAAAAGTGTTGTTACGTTTCCATCAATAATTGATGAAAGTGCATTTTGGAAACCATCTTTAATAGCTTCTTTAGTGCCTTTACCTTTTTCTTTTTCCTCTTTAATACGTTCAAAGATAATTACGTTGGCATCAACTGCCATACCCATAGTAAGCACAATACCAGCAATACCAGGTAAAGTTAAAACTACTCCGAATGCAGTTAAAATACCCATAATGAATAGTAAGTTAACAGCTAATGCAATATCAGCATACCAACCAGCTTTACCGTAGTAGAATACCATCCAAATTAACACAATTACAAAAGCAATAAAGAAAGAACTTAAACCACTATCAATAGATTCCTGACCTAAAGAAGGCCCAACAATTTCTGATTGAATGATGTGAGCTGCAGCAGGTAATTTACCAGCTTTTAAAACATTTGCTAAATCTTGAGCTTCATCAACTGTGAAATTTCCAGAGATGGAGGTTCTTCCAGTAGTGATAGCATCATTAACTCTTGGTGCAGTATAAACTTGGTCATCTAAAACAACTGCTACAAATTTTCCAACATTTTCAGTAGTCATTTTCCCCCAAATTTTTGAACCACGACTATTCATAGTCATACTTACTTCAGGGTTTGCACCAAGTTGGTCATATTGTTGAGATGCATCTTCAATAACATCACCTTCTAATGGAGCAAGATTTTCGCGATTTCCTTTAATAGCATATAAAGAAATTATATCAGTGCCTTTTTGTGCTTTAGCATCCCATAAGAATTTTGCATATCTCATTTCCTCAGAAAGTAAAGCCCTTACTTCTGACATTGATAAATATCTGTTAACAGTAGCCGTATCTTTTGTTGATGATGTAGCTATTAACGAACTCATTTGATTTGCATCTTGTGGAATATTTGGCGATAAAATAGCAAACAACTTATTAGTAGCTGATGGTGCTTTAGTTACAGAATCTTTTACATTTCCTAATAAAGCATCTAACTCCGATGATTTAGCGCTTATAGCAGTTGCGTTTTCATTTTTTAGTAGTTCTGTTAATAATCCATCAGCTTGAATTAAGAAATTAGCAGTTTCTTGGTTGCTATAAACTTCCCAAAATTGTAATTCAGCGGTACTTTGTAATAATTTTTTAACACGCTCAATATCTTTTGCTCCAGGTAATTCAATTAAAATCCGACCTGAATTTCCAATTCTTTGGATATTTGGTTGAGTAACACCAAATTTATCGATACGACTTCTTAAAACTTCAAAAGCAGTGCTAATTGAACCTGAAACTTCGTCTACAATAATTGGTTTAACTTCTTCATTAGTAAGTTTGAAGTTAATTTTATCGCGAAGTGATTTATTTCCAAATATACTTGGATCACTTAACTTAACGGTTCCGTTACTTAATTTTTCAAATTCTTGAAAAAATAAATTTAGATATGTTTCGTCGCTCTTTTTTTGCGCCTCAGAAGCAGCTGCTAAAGCTTTGTTGAATACCGGGTTTTTAGAATTGTTAGATAAACCAATTAGAATATCTTTAACAGAAACCTGAAGAATAGCATTAATACCGCCTTTAAGGTCTAATCCTAAATTGATTTCTTTGTTTTTGATATCTTCATAGCTAAATTGAGCAAATCCTAGGTCAATAACCGGTTGATTTGCAACTGAGTCTAAATATATTTTCTCTAAAGCTGATTTAGAGCGAATATCAGTATTGTTTACATGAGTTTGAGCATAAATTTTGGCATTTTCTTCAACATTCTTAGTGAACCAAGTAAATGATAATTGATACAAACTTACTATTCCGAAAAGAAAAGCAAAAGCTTTGATAAGTCCTTTATTTTGCATTATGATAAAATTTTAATCTTAATTTTTATGTGAACGTGCAAATATATAATTTCAAATACTAAAAGCCAATTCTTTTGGTTAAATTATATAGTTATAGTAGTAAAATAATCAATAACTTAAATTGTTTATAAATCTACAATTTTCTAATTTGTATATTTGCACCCAAAATATAGTGAACATGAAACATTTGACAGATATCGAAATTGCTCAAAGTAAAGAGTTAATGCCAGTTAAAAAGATTGCTAAAAAACTTAATATCAGTGAAGATGATTTAGAATTATATGGAAAGTATAAAGCCAAATTACCGCTTCATTTAATTGATGAAGAAAAAATTAAACTCAACAATTTAATTCTAGTAACCGCCTTAACGCCAACTCCGGCTGGTGAAGGAAAAACCACCGTTTCTATTGGTTTAACCGAAGGATTGAATAAAATAGGAAAACAAGCAACCGTAGTTTTAAGAGAGCCCTCTTTAGGTCCGGTATTTGGAATCAAAGGTGGTGCTGCTGGTGGTGGGTATTCTCAAGTAGTACCGATGGAAGACATCAACCTACATTTTACAGGCGATTTTAATGCGATTGAAAAAGCCAACAATTTACTTTCAGCTTTAATCGATAATAATCTTCAAAGCAAAACTCAAAATTTAAACATCGATCCAAGAACCATTCTTTGGAAACGTGTAATTGACATGAATGATCGTGCTTTAAGAAATATTACGATTGGACTTGGAGGAACTGCTAATGGAATTCCGAGAGAAGATGGATTTAACATTACTCCGGCCTCAGAAGTGATGGCTATTTTGTGTATGTCAAAAGATTTAAAAGATTTAAAAAAGCGTTTAGGCGATATTTTTATCGGATTTACTTTTGACAATCAACCGATTTTTGCCCGTGATTTAAAAGCAGAAAACGCGATGGCTATTTTGTTGAAAGAAGCCATCAAACCTAATTTAGTGCAAACTTTAGAAGAAAATCCGGCTATTATTCACGGCGGACCGTTTGCCAATATTGCGCAAGGAACCAATACGATTATCGCTACAAAAATGGGATTATCACTTTCTAATTATGTAGTTACAGAAGCTGGTTTTGGAGCCGATTTAGGTGCCGAAAAATTCTTAAACATTAAATCGGCTTACGCCGGATTAAATCCGAAAGCGGTGGTTTTAGTAGCTACCATTAGAGCATTAAGACATCATGGTGGCGCTAAAAAAGAAGAATACAATACGCCAAATTTAGCATATGTTCAAAAAGGTTTTGAAAACCTAGAAAAACATATAGAAAATATCCGCAAGTTTAATATTGAGCCGGTGGTAGCCATCAATGCTTTTGTGAGTGATTCTGATGATGAGGTGAATTTTGTGATTCAAAAATGTGATGATTTAGGTGTTGATGCAGTGGTTTCTAACGGATGGGCAAAAGGTGGAGACGGAACTCAGGAATTAGCAAAAGCGGTCGTAAATGTTGTTGAAAATAAAGCAACTCAATATAAACCACTATACGACTGGAATAGCCCAGTAAAAGAAAAAATTGAAACGATTGCTCGTGAAATTTATGGAGCTGATGGTGTGGATTATGAGAAAAAAGCAGAGTTAAATTTGAAAAGGATTACTAGATTAGGATTTGATCATTTTGCTATTTGTATGGCAAAAACTCAAAAATCTTTTTCTGATAATGAAGCCAAACGCGGAAGACCACGTGGATTTAGAGTGACAGTGCGTGAAATTGAAATTTCTGCCGGAGCACAATTTATCATTCCCATTTTAGGTGAAATGATGCGTATGCCCGGATT
>JAUYUF010000046.1 GCA_030694835.1 Flavobacteriaceae bacterium
ATATTCTATTTTAGAGAAACCATTAATAGTACAGAAATTTCCAATTTATTAAGAGGATTTTTCTTTTCATTTTTAATCTTTAAACTACTGATAATCATTTTCTTATTTTTAAATGATATCGAAAGAATTTTACATTTAACTTATAGCTTTTTGGTAAAAATATTTTTTGATAAGAAGAAAGTAGTTGAGACAAAATCAAGAAGAAAATTTGTTACACAACTTGGATTATTAATTGCTGCGATCCCTTTTTCTTCACTTATATATGGCATTACATTAGGTAAATATAATTTTAAAGTAATCAAACATGCTTTGAAATTTAAGACACTTCCTAAAGCATTTAATAAATTTAAAATTGTTCATATTTCTGATATTCATGCTGGTAGTTTTGATGATTTAGAAAGTGTGCAAGAAGGAGTTGATTTGATACAAGCGCAACAACCGGATATTATATTATTTAGTGGTGATTTAGTTAATAATGATTCAAGGGAAATAGAACCCTATATTTCGATGTTTAAATCACTAAAAGCTCCATTTGGGAAATTTGCGGTATTGGGAAATCACGATTATGGTGATTATAAGCAGTGGAATTCTATCGATGAAAAAGAAGAAAATTTAAAAAAACTGTTTCATTATTTTGATGAAATGGGTTTTAAACTGCTCAATAATTCCAATAAAATCATCAGTAAAGAAAATGAATCCATTGCTATTATTGGAGTTGAAAATTGGGGAAGACCACCATTTCCGCAAAAAGGTGATTTAAAAAAAGCGCTTCAAAATACCGCTGAACATTTTAAAATATTACTGTCACACGATCCAACTCATTGGGATTTAGAGGTTAAGAATCATCCAACTAATATAGATTTAACACTTTCTGGACATACCCATGGAATGCAATTTGGAGTAGAAATTCCTGGAGTTAAATGGAGTCCTGTAAAATATATTTATCCACATTGGGCTGGTTTATATCAATTTGATCAAAAATATCTTAATGTAAATCGCGGATTTGGTTTTCTTGGTTATCCAGGTAGGGTAGGAATCTGGCCCGAAATTACTGTTATAGAACTAAATTCTTAAAATAAAGGTGCTGATTCCTAAAATCCCATTTTAAATGACTACTTTTGCATCCTCAAAAAAAGGTATATGCAATCAATTAGAAATGTGGCAATTATAGCACACGTTGACCACGGAAAAACAACATTGGTAGATAAAATTATCGATCAAGCTAAAATTTTAGATGAACGCAAAGTTCACACTGAATTATTACTAGATAGCAATGATTTAGAGCGCGAAAGAGGAATTACTATATTATCAAAAAATGTATCCGTAACCTATAAAGGCGTTAAAATCAATGTAATTGATACTCCTGGTCACTCTGATTTTGGTGGAGAAGTTGAGCGTGTTTTAAAAATGGCCGATGGTGTTTTATTGTTGGTTGATGCTTTCGAAGGACCGATGCCGCAAACAAGATTTGTACTTGGTAAAGCCATTGAATTGGGTTTAAAACCAATTGTTGTAATTAATAAAGTTGATAAAGTAAATTGTACACCAGATTTAGTTCACGAACAAGTTTTCGATTTAATGTTTGCCTTAGATGCAACTGAAGATCAGCTTAATTTTAAAACCGTTTATGGTTCAGCTAAACAAGGATGGATGAGTAATGATTGGCAAGAACCAACAGATAATATACTTCCTTTATTAGATGCCATTCTTGCAGAAATTCCAGAAGCGCCATATAGAGTTGGAACACCTCAAATGCAAATTACTTCTTTAGATTTTTCTTCTTTTACAGGAAGAATCGCAATCGGACGTATTTTTAGAGGTGATTTAGAAGAGGCAAAAGATTATATGCTTTGTAAAAAGGACGGATCTCAAATTAAAGTAAGAATTAAAGAACTGCACGTTTTTGAAGGTTTAGGAAAATTTAAAGTTTCTAAAGTAAGAAGTGGAGACATTTGTGCCATTACTGGTTTAGATAATTTCGAAATTGGTGATACTATTGCAGATTTAACTCAACCTGAAGCTTTACCAAGAATTTCTATTGATGAGCCAACCATGAGTATGTTGTTTACTATCAATAATTCTCCTTTTTATGGTAAAGATGGTAAATATGTGACTTCTAGACATCTTAGAGACCGATTATTTAAAGAAACAGAAAAAAACTTAGCCTTACGTGTTGAAGAAACTGATACTGAAGATAAATTTAATGTATTTGGAAGAGGTATTTTACACCTTTCCGTTCTAATTGAAACTATGCGTAGAGAAGGTTATGAATTACAAGTAGGTAGACCTCAAGTAATCATAAAAGAGATTGATGGTAAAAAACATGAACCCTATGAAATTTTGGTTATTGATGTTCCAGAATCTGGTGCTAGTAAAGCGATTAATTTAGTTACTTTAAGAAAAGGTGATTTATTGATTATGGAACCAAAAGGTGATTTACAACATTTAGAGTTTGACATTCCTTCACGTTTTTTAATTGGTTTGAGAAATAAACTTTTAACAGCTACTCAAGGAGAAGCAATTATAAATCATCGTTTAAGAGGATTTGACCTTCACAAAGGTGATTTAAATCCTAATGTAAATGGTGCCATCATTTCTACAGAAACTGGAAAGGCAACAGCATACGCTATTGATAGATTGCAAGACAGAGGTAAATTTTTTATAGATCCTAATCAAGAAATATACAAAGGTCAAGTTGTTGGTGAAACTAACCGACAAGAAGATATGGCGGTAAATCTAATCAAAGGAAAAAAATTATCAAACGTTAGAGCCTCTGGAACAGATGATAGCGCTAAAATATTTCCAAAAGTAGATTTTTCTTTAGAAGAATTTATGGAATATATTAAAGATGATGAATACCTTGAAGTTACTCCGAAAACCATGCGACTTCGAAAGATAAATTTCATAGGATAATATAATTAAAAAGCTGTAAGAAATTACAGCTTTTTTGTTACTTAAAATTATCCTAATATTGTAGCTTTAATTTATCAATATGAGATTTCTAGATAAAATATCAACATTTCGATTATACATCACACTTATATTAGCTTTTGCATTTAGCTTATGGATTGCTAATATTGGAGGTTTCTTAGGATTACAATCAAAAGGAGTAATAATTAATAACTTTTTAGCACTTATATTTTATTCCTTTATAAATAATTTCTTATTCGCAATTATTTTTGGCTTATTACTATTTCCTATATATTTAATTTTAAACAAAAAAAGTGAAGCCTTCGCTTTAAAGATTATTGGATTAATTTTAGTAATTATTTTAATTGTTGAATTGTCATTAATAAAATATAATTTAATTACACTCATTTTATTAGGAGGAGATTTATTAGGTTATTCTTTAAGTGATATAACTGCAACGGCATCTGCTTCCAACGAATATAATTTAGCGTTTCTTTGGCCATTTTTTGTTTTACCCATTTTAATATATTTTTTATACATTGCTATTAAAAAGATTGTTACTGAGAAAATTGTTGGTTCATTTATAGTAATCTTAATTATAGCTGTAATACTTATAAAAGTATCATTATCAGAAGTTTCAGCTAGAGAAAATCAAAATAAATTTTCATTCTTAATTACTGATATTTTTCGGGTTTTAGGCGAACAGAACTCAAGTATTGAGTTCAATGTTGATCCAAATAATCCTTATCCATTATTACAATCTCTAGAAAAAACTAATGATGTATTAGGACCATTTTTTAATGAAAATATTGAAAAACCTAATATTGTTATTTTAATAATTGAAGGATTGGGCAGAAATTTTACAGGAGTTGATGCAGAATATACAGGATTTACACCTTTCCTTGATTCACTTCAACAACAATCTTTATATTGGAAAAATACTGTTAGTATTACAGGACGAACATTTGGAGTAATTCCTTCAATTTTAGGTTCATTGCCTTTGGGTGATGAAGGTTTTTTAGAAGTTAAAGAAACACCATCTCACATATCATTAATTACCGCTTTAAAAGAATTTAATTATACTTCTTCTTTTTATACTGGAAGCGATTCTAGTTTCGATAGAACCATCAATTTTATTGAATATCAAGGAACTAATTTAATTGTTGATCAAAAATCTTTTGGTGAAGGATATACAAAAACTGAAGCAAATGAAGGTGGTTTTTCATGGGGTTATGCTGATGGAGAATTATATAAAAAAGCATTATCAGTGTTAGATTCTCAAACAAAACCACGATTAGATATTTATTTAACAGTTACCAATCACGAGCCATTTAATTTTCCAAATCGTGCTGCTTACCTTAAAAAAGTAGAAAGTAAAGTTAAGAGTGGTAAATACAGTATTAATCAGGAAATGATTATTAAAAAAAGTCCTGAAATTTTTGCAAGTTTAATGTATGTTGATCAATCTTTAAAAGAGTTATTTAAGGGTTATCAAAAAAGAGCTGATTATGCTAATACTATATTTATTATTACTGGAGATCATCGATTAATTCCAATTCCTCAAAAAGATAATTTAAGCAGATTTCATGTTCCCTTAATTATTTATAGTCCTTTACTAAAACAACCTAAACAATTTGAATCTATAGCATCACATGAAGATGTTACACCAAGTATTATTTCATTTTTAAATAATCGTTGGGGATTTGATGAGTTAAAAAAGACTGCTTGGTTAAGTACTGGTTTAGATACAGTTTCTAGCTTTAGAGGGACAAAAGAAATTCCGCTTATGCGTTATAAAGGTGCTATTAACGATTTTATTTATAAAAACTATTTCTATACAGATAACACTTTATATCAAATTGATAAAAATTTTGATTTAACAAAAATTACAGATTCTAAATTAGAAGATGAAGTAAAAAAATCTTTTCAATATCAGAAGAGTTTAAACCATTATTTAGTGTCCCAAAATAAAATTTTTCCTGATTCTTTAAAAACATTTAAAGTTCAAAAATTTGAGTTTACTCAAAAGGAATTAAAATATATTGAAAGTCAAATAAAGGAAAAAAATTCTGACGAACAGTTTATTATTGCTAGAGATTTGGCTCACAATGGCAAACGCGAAGAAGCTCGTTTAATATGTAATTATATTTTAAATGAATTTCCAAACCATAGTGATGTAAGAATTT
>JAUYUF010000056.1 GCA_030694835.1 Flavobacteriaceae bacterium
GATAGAGTTTATACGTAAAAATATTTCCTATAAAATTGATGACAAAAACAACCATTATCAACTCAAACCACCAAGCATTATACACAATAGATCTTGCGGTTTGTGTGCCATAATCATTTTCTATAAATGTTGCAACACCCATAGCTGTAGCAAAAACTACAAATAAAATGGCCATAAGTTGAGTTGAATACAAAAAGTCAAATATTTTTTTCATTTTTAAATTGTATTAAAAGTTACACAAAAATAGGAATATTATTTTAATCAAAACCTGCTAAAAATCATATAAATGACACAATATTTTGTTAATTTAGCAATGTTTTTTAATCTGATTTTATTGTTTAAATCCATACATATTAAAGATGTTTATGTACTTGTAAAGGAAAGAGATTCATTTCATTTTCTTTATTAATACTATTTTATCCTATTTAAACATCTAATTTATAACTAAATACATATATTATGGAATTGCCTTATGCAGAACCCTTTAAAATTAAAATGGTTGAACCAATTACAAATTCTACGAGAGAACAACGCCTTCAATGGATAAAAGAAGCAAATTATAATTTATTCAATTTAACATCAGACAAAGTTTTTATTGATTTACTTACAGATTCTGGTACTGGAGCAATGAGTGACCGTCAATGGTCTGAAATGATGTTGGGCGATGAAAGTTATGCTGGTTCTTCCTCTTTTATTAAACTTAAAAATATCGTTAAAAATATTACTGGATTTGAATATTTTTTACCAACTCACCAAGGTCGCGCTGCAGAAAATGTACTTTTTTCAGCTTTAGTAAAAGAAGGAGATGTCGTTCCAGGAAATTCTCATTTTGATACTACCAAAGGTCATATAGAATTTAGAAAAGCAAAAGCTATTGATTGTACTATTAAAGAAGCATTTGACACTACAGTCGATCATCCATTTAAAGGAAATTTAGATTTAAACCTTCTAGAAGATGTTCTTAAAAATAATTCAAAAGAAAAAATCCCGTTTGTAGTTGTAACCATAACTTGTAATACAGCTGGTGGACAACCTGTTTCAATGCAAAATATTAAAGAGGTATCATCTTTATGTAAGAATTATGAAATTCCATTGTATTTTGATGCAGCTCGTTTTGCTGAAAATGCTTACTTCATCAAAAAAAGAGAAAAGGGGTATGAGCATAAAACTATCAAAGAAATTGTAAAAGAATTTTTTGCCTATGGAGATGGAATGACCATGAGTGCCAAAAAAGATGGGTTAGTTAATATGGGTGGATTTATTGCCCTAAATAATGAAGAGGTTTTTAAAAAGGCAATGGTTTTTAATATTATGTTTGAAGGTTTTATTACTTATGGTGGAATGAATGGACGTGATATGGGCGCTTTATCTGTAGGACTTGATGAAGCAACTGAATTTAGTTACTTAGAAAGTAGAGTAGAGCAGGTGGCGTTTTTAGGTGAAAAAATAACATCTTATGGAATTCCAGTACAACAACCTTTTGGTGGTCATGCCATTTTTGTTGATGCTATTAAATTTTTACCCAATATTCCAAGAGAACAATTTACTGCCCAAACATTAGCCATAGAATTATATATTGAAGGTGGTATAAGAGGGGTTGAAATTGGAACTATTTTAGCCGATAGAGATCCTGAAACACGAGAAAATAGATATCCAGCATTAGAATCTGTTCGTTTAGCGATTCCAAGAAGGACCTATACTAACAATCATATGAACTATATTGCTGCAGTTCTAAAAAATGTTTATGATAAGAGAAATGAAATTACATCTGGGTATCTTATATTAGAAGAGGCTCCCATAATGAGGCATTTTACAGTAAAACTAGAGAAGATATAAATAATTTAATTTGTATATTTACTTAACATTAATATATTTATGAATAAAAGATAAAAAGACCTTAATGATATAAAATATTTTTTATATTTGATGAATTACAACTAAATCTTTAAACTAAAATAAAATGAAAAATCAAATTAAATTTAGTAATTTATTTGCTATCTTAGTGCTATTCATTGCATTAGCTTGTCAAAATGACAAAAAAGCTGTAGATGAAAAAAAATCAAGTTCTGAAAGTAGTGCAGAATCTAATAAAGGTCAAGCCTTTATAGAAGACGAGTCAGCAATACCAAATATATTAAAGATTGCTATTGGCTCTTCAGATCATTCAACATTGGTTGCTGCGGTTCAAGCTGCAGAACTAGAAAATGTATTAGTTAATGCGGGTCCACTAACTGTTTTTGCCCCAACCAATGAAGCGTTTAATAATTTACCAAAAGGTACAGTTGAAGATTTGCTTAAGCCTGAAAATAAAAATGCATTAGCAAATATTATTAAGTATCATGCAACGCCTGGTAATCTATCAGTAGATTTTTTAAAGAAATTCAAAAAATTAGGACAAGCCAACAATCAAGATGTTTCAGTTGAAGTAATTGATGGAGAAGTATATGTTGGTGGCGCAAAAATCATTGGAAGTGTTCCTGCTAGTAATGGTATTGTACATGTTGTGGACAAAGTATTATTACCTCCTTCAAAATAATTATATAATATTAATAATCAATAAAAGTATCTAAACATGAAATTAAATTTAATTGCAATAGTTGTATCAATTGTCTTTTTAGCAAGTTGTGGTAATTCTGAAAAGAAAAATCAGGATGATAAATCAACTAGTGAGTCAGAAATGAAAGTATATGATAATCCTTTAGACGATAAAGGTATCGGTCCGGTAACCAGTTTAACATTGCCGAAAGAAATTAATCAAGAATTAGCTGCAAAGGGAAAAGAAGTTTATACTTTAAAATGTACAGCATGCCACAAAGAAACTCAAAGATTCATTGGGCCAGCACCAGTTGGTATTTTTGAGCGTCGTTCGCCAGAATGGGTTATGAATATGATTTTAAATCCAGAAGAAATGGTTAAAAAAAATGATATTGCTAAAAAATTATTAGCTGAATATATAGCTCCTATGGCTAACCAAAACCTAACTGAAGATGAAGCAAGAGCTGTAGTTGAATATTTCAGAACAATTAAATAATATTAATTAACTAAACTTAAATGAAATGAAAACTTTAATTAAATCTACAGTATTTTTAATTACAATTAGCCTGTTTTTAGGAAGTTGTGGTAAAAGTGAAAAACAATCAGATGGAGTATTAGCTTCAAATGCTGCTGAAAAAGTATATGTAAAACCCGGTGAGTTAGATGAGTATTATGCTTTTGTATCTGGTGGTTTTAGTGGTCAGTTAGCTGTTTATGGATTGCCATCAGGACGACTATTTAAAGTCATTCCAGTATTTTCTCAAGATCCAGAAAAAGCTTGGGGATATAACGAAGAAACTAAACCAATGTTGATGACATCTCATGGTTTTATTCCTTGGGATGATTCTCACCATCCAGATATTTCACAAACTGCTGGAGAATTGGATGGACGTTGGGTTTTTATTAATGGTAATAATACTCCACGTATCGCTAAAATTGATCTGACAACTTTTGAGACTACAGAAATTATTGAGTTACCAAATAGTGCTGGTAATCATAGTTCTTCTTTTGTAACTGAAAATACTGAGTATGTAGTTGCCGGAACTCGTTTTTCTGTTCCTGTACCACAAAAAGATATGTCTATTAAAGAATATAAAGGAAACTTTAAAGGAGCGATGTCTTTTATAAGTGTTGCACCAACAGACGGAAGAATGAATTTAGAATTTCAGATATTAATGCCAGGTTTTAATTATGATTTAGCACATCCAGGAAGAGGTGCTTCACATGGTTGGTTCTTTTTTACAACCTATAATACTGAGGAAGCAAATTCATTGTTAGAAGTAAATGCATCACAAAATGATGTCGATTATATAGCAGCAATTAACTGGAAAAAAGCCGAAGAATATGTAAAGGCAGGAAAAGGTAAAAAAATGGCAACCAATTATGCGCACAATGTTTATGATGATAATACTCATACAGCTATTTCTACTATGAAAAAAGAAGTGTTAGTGTTAGATCCATCTGAATTGCCAGGCTTAGTTTATTTTTTACCAACACCAAAGTCTCCTCATGGTTGTGATGTTGACCCTTCAGGTGAATACATTGTTGGATCTGGAAAATTATCAGCTAATTTAACAATACATTCATTTTCTAAAATGCTTAAAGCAATTGAAAACAAAAAATTTGCTACAACATTGTACAACATACCTGTTTTAAACTCTGAAGATGTTGTTGCTGGTGTAGTAGAACAAGCAGGATTAGGCCCATTACATACAGAATTTGACGATAAAGGTAATGGTTATACCACTTTCTTTATTACTTCTGAAGTTGTAAAATGGAAGCTTAAAACATGGGAAGTTGTTGATAGAAAACCTACTTATTACTCTGTTGGTCACTTAATGATACCTGGTGGTAATTCTAGAAAACCAACTGGAAAATATTTGTTGGCAATGAATAAAATTACTAAAGACAGATATTTACCTACAGGTCCAGAGGTTACTCAATCTGCTCAATTATTTGATATTAGTGGTGAAAAAATGGAGTTATTATTAGATTTTCCTACAATTGGTGAACCACATTATGCAGCAGGTATTCATAGAGATAAAATAATGAAAAATTCAAAAAAATATTTTGAATTGAAAGATAATAAACATCAATATGTTGCAAAATCTGAAGCTGAAACAAAAGTTGTTAGAAAAGGAAAAGACGTGCATGTATACATGACCGCTATTAGAAGCCACTTTGCGCCAGATAATATCGAAGGTATTAAAGTTGGTGATCGAGTATTTTTCCACGTTACAAATGTAGAACAAGATTATGATGTCCCTCATGGGTTTGCAATAATTGGAGCTAATAA
>JAUYUF010000058.1 GCA_030694835.1 Flavobacteriaceae bacterium
TACAAATATCAAAATCGCCATTTTTAAACATGATTAGACCATCAATACCATCTTTTGCCAATGTAACATAATAATCATTTAATGACAAATAATCTCTTAAAACTGTTCCAAAATTAGGATCATCTTCAACTAATAAAATTCTGTTTTTTTCCATAATTTTTATTTTTATAATAGTGGTAATTTTACAATAAATGTGCTTCCTTTATCTTTTTCACTTTCTACAATTATTTTCCCTTGATGTAATTCAATCATCTTTTTAACATAAGATAGACCTAAACCATGTCCTTTAATATCATGTATATTTCCTTTTTGTTCTCTATAAAATTTATCAAATATGTGTTTTTGAACATTTTTTGACATACCCATTCCTTTATCAGTAACCTTAATAATCAAATATTTTGATTCATTTTCGGTATAAACATCAATGTTTGGGCTATTTATTGAATATTTTATGGCATTATCTAACATATTCATAAAGACATTTATTAAATGAAAATAATCACCTTTTATAGTTGATTTTTCTGCCTTAAAATGTGTCTTAACATAACCTTGTCTATCATCAACAACTAAGTGTAAATGTGTAATTGTTTCTTCTATCACATCGTGAATATCAACATTATCAAGTGTTAGACTTAATTGATTATTTTCTAATTTAGAAATTTTCAATACGTTTTCAACTTGTGTATTCATTCTCCTATTTTCTTCTTTAATCATATTTATATAACGGTGAACTTTTTCATTATCGTTTATAATTTTAGGATTTTTTATAGCATCCAATGCCAAATTTATAGTTGCAATTGGAGTTTTAAATTCATGTGTCATATTATTAATGAAATCTGTTTTTATTTCAGAGATTTTTTTCTGTTCTAAAATTTGATAAAGCGCCAAACCAAACGCCATCATAATTATAAATATGAAGAATGCTGAAAGAATTAAAATTTGTGAAATTGTTGATAAAAGGTAACTTCTTTCTTCTGGAAATTCAACATATAATTGATATCTACTAAATCCGTCATTGTCAACAAATAATGGAATTGAATATTCTTTTCCTTTTTTAATTGTAAAAAAATCACTGCGTAATTTAGTAGCTAATCCATTGCTATAAACTCCATAAGTAAAGTTTGAAGTGATACCTCTTTCTTTAAACTCGTTCTGTAAATTTAGCTGGATTTCTTGGTTTGTTAACCTTACATATAACGGAATTCTATCTAAGAATGTTTTTAAGAAATCTTCAAGTTCAGCTTTTTCAGCACCTACTAATCTTTGAATTCTAAGAAGTCGTTCCTCGGGTGGAACTATATTTGCACCCATTTCTTCATCATTTCTCTGCTCTCTTACAATTCTGATATCTTTTTTACTGAATATTTTTTTCATCATAATAGAATCTTGTTCAAAAAAATCTATAGGAACTTTATAATTTTCTTCTAAAATGGTTTGAGCATAGGTAAATGTCTCTTTTCTTACAGTATCAATTTGCTGAAATAGAAGAGTTTTCATATCA
>JAUYUF010000077.1 GCA_030694835.1 Flavobacteriaceae bacterium
GTGTTATTATTTCATAAATCGAAGAATGAAAACAGTCAAGAAATAGTGATTTTTCATAAAAGTAAACAAAGTATTATTGCTGATAAAAGAGGAAAAAAGTTGGTAATATATGCTCTTTCAGATACGATTTCAATTAGAAATGAAAAAATAATAACCGCCTATAGAATTGGAAATTCTATTTCAAATACACAATTTCAAAAACCACAAAATGTATTTTATATAGATGAAAAATCAATTTTAGTTATTGATAGTGCAGGAATATATAAAGTAGAAGGATTTAAACCTACTATTATTTTATTGCAGTATTCTCCAAAAATTAATTTGAGCAGATTGATTGATGATTTAAATCCAAAATTAATTATTGCAGATGGTTCTAATTATTCTTTTTATGTAGATCTTTGGGAAGAAACTTGTGCAAAAAGAAAAACTCCTTTTCATCATACCGGACAAAAAGGAGCTTATGTTGTAAAATAATTTTCTAATTGATAAGTTTAAAAGAAGGTTTAAATTCAGAGGCGTATTTGTTAAAATCTTCCTGTGAAGTTATTTTTTTATAAGAATCTTCTTTAAAAAACTTAAGATATAATTCTAATTCTTGTGCTGTTCTATAACCAATTACTGGAGTAATAACATCCGCTTTTTCATCCAAAAATAATATAGTTGGATAAGCGCTTACTCCCAAAACTTGACTTAACTGATGTTGTGAATTTCTTCCTGTTTTAGTGGCATCAAAATTAGGATTAGTCAATGTTTGACCCTTAAATTTCACAACGTCATTGCCTTCTGCATTAAACTTAACAGCATAGAAATTTTTGTTTACATAATCAATTAAATCAGGATTGGTAAAGGTGTTTTTGTCTAATAATTTACAAGGTCCACACCAAGTTGTATAAGCATCTAACATTATTTTCATAGGTTTTTTAGCTTGTGCCTTAACTGCTTCTTCAAAAGTCATCCATTTAATAGTTGCTTCTTTTTTTTGAGCATTAACTGATAATCCTATAAATGCAATAAATGCAATAAATAAATATTTTTTCATTTTTAAGTTTTTTTTAGTTAATCAAATACCATTCCTAAAATTTGGAACCTTATGAGAACACATAAAGTTCCAAATAATTTATCGAATTCCGTGCATTAATTTTTTAATAACCGGGTTCAATAACATTAATAATAATCCGCCACCAATTGGTATTAATGTAAAAATTAAAAAGAAGGTAGTTAATGAATATTCAGCTGTAATTTGATCAATCATTCCACCCATAGATCCAGCAGTTTTATTCCCAATAGCTATGGCTAAATACCAAACACCAAACATAAAAGCAATCATTCTGCCTGGAACTAATTTACTAACGTAAGAAAGTCCTACAGGTGATAAACATAATTCTCCTAAAGTGTGGAATAAATAAGCTAAAATTAACCATATCATACTAACTGTTGCAAATTGTGCCCCGGAAGGAATTGAACTAGCTCCGTAAGCTAAAGTTCCAAAACCAATACCTAAAAGAATTAATCCCCAAGCATATTTAAAAGCGCCACTCGGATTGTATTTACTTTCCCAAAGTTTAGAGAATAAAGGCGCAAAAGCAATGATGAAGAACGAGTTTAAAATGCCGAACCAAGAAGCGGCAACTTCGGTTTCTGTTTTTGAATATTCATTCATTAACATCCAAATTACAATTCCCCAAATAATCACAAAACTGGTTCCTAAAAAAATATTAGAAAGAGGATATTTTGTAAAAGTTTGTTGGAATAATTTATAAAGAACCCACGTAATAATTCCTAATGGAACTACGGTCAATAATGTGTTGAAAACATTAAACATTAAAGCGTAGTTTCCAATTAAAGCTCTATTGGTATAATCTTTTGCAAAGATGGTCATAGAACCTCCGGCCTGTTCAAAAGCCGCCCAGAAGAAAATTGTAAAGAACGCAAATATTACTACCGCAATCATTCTGTCTCTAACAATCATGGTATAACGTGTAATACGAGTAACAATCAAGAAAATTAATAATAAAAGAGCAGCAACAATTGTGAAAGTTGCTCCATCAATACTTCCAACAGTAAAATCTAATAATGAATTACCGCTTACTTTTGAATAAGGATCGTTTAAAATCCAAACTAAACCAGCAACAGTGATTATAATCATGATGATTTT
>JAUYUF010000082.1 GCA_030694835.1 Flavobacteriaceae bacterium
ATATGTCCATGAACTTATCCGCTACGCGCTCCCATGATGTTCTTTCAGCAAGTCTCCTGCAGTTCTGTCCGAGTGCATCGGCACGTTCCCGATCCGAAAGCAAAGTTTCAATGCACCGTGTCAATGCGCTCTGGTCGCTAGGCTTGAATTTAAGGCAGTGCTCCCCCTCAACAAGTTCCTCGAGCCTGTTATCATCAACGCAGATTATGGGCTTCCCCGCAGCAAGCACTCTTTTCATCGCTCCTGAAGCCGATGCTACATACGGCGGCGTCCTGTAATTGAACACAAGCATGTCAGCAGCCGATACCCAGAGGTTTATTTCCTCTTCCGTGAGGTATTCACCAAGCACTATCGTTCCGCTGGACTGGGCTGCCTTTTTCAGGTTGTTTTTCAGGTTCCCGGTATATTCAGTTGCCTCCTTTGTCGCACTGTTCACGCCTGCAGATATCACTATCCTGAAATCAGGTATGGTTGCGTTTATTTTATTTGAGACTTCTATTAATTCTTCCAGTCCCTTGTTCTCGGCAGCAAACCCGAACACGAAAGCTATTTTTATATCCTGGGGGATCTTGAACTTTACTTTTGCCTCATCCTTAGGAATGGGTTCCCATATCATTGTCCCATGCGGGATGATATATATGGGCTTTTCAACGAATTTCGAGAGCCATGCCTTCTGTACTATCGTGTGAACTATATGCGCATCGTATTCAGCATCGATGTCCTGAAGGTATTCCATGTACCCTTTGAACGGATCGCGGACTACCGTGTGCCAGATGGCGAATTTCCAGTTTTTCTCATAAGCCGGATTAAGGAGCATACTTGTTTTTTCAAATATCCCGAACTCGATCGATGCTAGGATCAGTGCGTCCTTCGGCACGTTCTGGTTAATGTCCCTGAAAATACTGACCGGGTACAGTTTCGATATTGCCTGTGAAAGCATATTCGTGTACGTGGCTATACCGCATGCCGTGCCTGGCAGGGTGGACAGGCACGCTATTGATGCCGGGAATATGCGGTCTCCCTTGACATTCGCGGGAACCTTTACTTCTTCCTGCACTTCGATGGGACTGTTCTTCCTGATTATGCCTTCCATCTTGACCTTCGCGGGAACCTTTACTTCTTCCTGCTGCGGTATAACGATCAGTTTCTTCTGCCATATCCTCCATGCACTGTCGTCCGTGCTGACCGGGACATGCATCCCCATCCCTTCCACTTTCACGAGATCGGGGTAGTGGTAGCTGGATTTCTTCAATGTGATTGCGTTCAGGTAAATGTACTGTATTTCTTCAAGGTGATCAACCAGATAGCGCAGTACCGTTACTGGATCCTGTCCGAATGCACTGTTGAACAGGATCAGGTCGTACCTCTTATTGAGACAGTCTTTCCCTTTTTCAAGAGGTATGAACCTGAACCCCAGCCCGTACTTTTCAGACATGAATTTCAGGAACTCAAAATATTTCCCCGGTATATCGGCAATCGTGATATCTTTGAAATTCTCCCTGTCTTTTTCAAGGTGCATCATCCTCAGCGTGAGTGCAACAAGTCCAGTACCGCATCCGTAAATGAGAATACGGGGCTGGGTAAAGTACCCTTCGGCAATGTTCGCAAACGTCTGAGGGACATGCTGCCTGTTCTCTTCCATCTCCTGCCCGACTTTCCAGAACAGGTACGCCGAATATTTGTCTGACCTGTAAAAGTCCCACATGTCCCCCTCCTTTACTCCCCAGGGGAACATGTCCGCTACTGCTTTTTTCAGATACATGTCTTCGTTTAACGATACTGCGACTGATAATATTACATTCCCGTAAGGGATTTTCATGAACTCTTCAATGTCCTGGATTATTGTCATTTTGATTCCTCTGTTATATATTTTTAAATGTCCTTTTTAATTTCCATTGCCATCACGATTATTTTGTATTTCGTTTTTTCATAAAGCCGTATGGGATTGTTGTCGCGAAAAGCAGTACCGCATGGCAAATCAATATGAAGAGTACCGCCGCACGTATTTAATCCTTCATATACCCGGATGTTCCCGTTCGTTTTCTGGAAAAAATCGAATATGCCGGCGTCTGTCAGTTCCAACTGCTTGAGGGTATTTATTGCAGAAGCGTAAACGCCGTTTATCCTGTCAACGGCTTTCTGTGTCTCCCTGTCTATCAGCTCTTGAAGCTCTGCTGTACTTCTCTTAAGTTCCTCATCAATATTTTTCTTGATTGTGCTTTCAATTTCGCTTGCTGTTGATTCCATACTACCGCCCCTGCTTCTCCTTTATCGCTTTTATCATGCCGTCCATCCCTGCGTTAATCCTGTCCCGCTCCTCCTTTGCTTTTTCCTGAACATTTTTTATCCTCCTCTTGCGCATGAATACCCATTTCGCCCCGGTCAGTTCTGCGATCTTTTTATCCGTCTCCCTGTTAAGGGCTATCTTTTTCTTCTGCAGGGGTACCAGCACGTCCAGATCTGCGCGCGGTATCTCCATGATGTTCAGGCTGAACCGGCTCAGAGAAGCAGATAGTGTCTCAAGGGGCACGTCTCCGTACCTTTCGAAACAGTCCTTACACCGCGCTTCCTCGAAATTCGTATTTACAACCATTTCAATATGCGGATGTCTGGTTCCGCATATGCTGCATGTTTCCTCGTCCCTGTATCCCATTGTAATCACCTGAGTCCTACTCTGGTTTTTTCGGTTCAGAATCGCTTCTATCTATTCCAACTTCTCCGGCGCCGGTATCGTCAGATATTCCCTGTACATCTTTGTCAACCTGTTCTATGTCCGGCTCTTTGCCAGAACCTTCCTCATGCCCTGTTGGTTCCTGCTGTGCCTGCTGCCCTTCCTCTGCCTCCTGCTGCTCTGTATCCGGATGCATCTCGGGTAGTGGCGGCATATGGTTCTGCTCCTGGAACACTCTCGCTATGATGATTTCTATATCCAGGCTGATAACTGCCTGTTCATTAATTCCTTCCTGCTCAGTGGATTTCATCTTGCTTTTCGTCGCTGCATCCACCTGCTGCATCTTATTGATTAACCGCCTCAGGTCATCGATGTTCTTTTGTGACAATTCGTATGGATCAATCCCGCGGCTTCTCAATACTATCCTGAGCTCTGCGACCTTTAAAGTCTTAACCGCATCCCTGTACTCTATCTGTTCCGGGTTTTCAACTGGTTTTTGTTTTTGTTTCATGATTGTGCCTCCTTTGTTGCTATATCAGATTCTTTTTGTGTAAAGTATTTCTTGTACCTGGGATTCTTTTTTAATTTTTCCTCGTCCTCCGCAAGATATAGATCATAATCGTCCATACCACTGCCTGTATCTGGTTTGTTCTTGTCTCCGGAATATTTTGCTTTCATAGTTCCGTTCAAAACAAGTCTGAGCATGCTTTCATTTGTTCGTAACTGGTCAAGCAACTTCAGAGCAAAATACAGAGTATCTTCATCAAGGAATTTGGCTTCCTCCAATACTTCCTTGATCATATCCTTTATTTCTTCTGGGTTCAGCATTTTTTCTTCTTTCAACGCATCTTTTATATCATCTTCTTTTTCAATTACCATGGATATTCATCTCCCGTATACTCCCGTCATCTCCCCTTCCGCAATAACATGTCCTTCAACCGCTTTTTTAAACCCGGTTTTCGAAACACCGGGCGGCAGGTCAAGTACCCTGTCCAGCGCGTACAGCCTGAACACGTACCTGTGCGTCCCGCCGCGCGTGGGACACGGACCGCCGTATCCCGGTTTGCCGTAATCGTTATTCCCGTGCGTTCCCATGTGACCGAGCCAGGGATATGAAGTCAGTACCGGGATTTTCGGGATCCCTTCAGGCAGTACTTTAATGCGCGGTGAGAGGTTGAACAGCATCCAGTGCACGAACCCGGCCGCGTCCTGATCCTCCATCACCAGTGCAATACTTATGGCGCGGGACGATACGCCAGCCCATGCGAGCGGCGGGGATATGTCAATACCGTCGCAGGTGTACTTTTCGGGGATCTTGCCGCCTGCGGGGAATGCCGAGGATTGGATCAGGATTGCCACTATGTTTCCCCAGCTTCCTCTACTGGTTTGTTGTCTGACTCACCGATTGCCGTTCCCAGTACATTCGCGGGCTGCTCCTCTACCCCTGTCTGTTCTTCGGGTTCGATCCTGCTTTTCTCCTTATTCCGCTCCCGCTTCCGCTTTTCCTTTTTCCGCTCTTTATCCGCACCGCCCTCTTCCCTGGTTTTGCTGGTTTGTATCTCCTTTTTCAGACTTGCCACGGTTTTTTCGAGTGCAGATATCTTTTCTTCGAACTTCAGCTTCTGTGTTCCTGCACTATCTTCAAGGTCTGTGTATCTGTTTTCAAGTTTGGATATCTTAGATTCAAAATTATGTATGCGACGTGCGGTTTCTCCAACCCCTCTTATTTCTTTTTTAATACCTTCAATTGTTTCAGCGGTCAGCGTTTTAATTTTATCCAGAGAATTGTGCATCGGGTTTGGATCTTGTTTTAATACGACCTCATCACCGACATTTTCTTTTTCTATCCAGGATAACCCCGCCCCCTGCTTTATATACATGAAGCCGCCGCCAAGGGATACGTCCAGGATTTCAACAATCTGGCCGTCTTTTAATATGATTTCGTTTCCGATTATCCGGTCTGGCGCTACCAGCAACCATTGAAAAAACTCTTTTTTTGATATCTTGTACATGATTCTTCCTCCCTTATCCCACGTAATGCACTCCTTCATCAGTTTCGATGAACAGACAGCTTTCCCTGCCCCTTAAATGCCTTTTTTCTTTCGGCGTCTTTTTCACCTGTTCCAGGGTTTCCTTGAGAGTATCGCCGCCGCGCCATTTCAGACTGTTCACAAGTGCTCTCCACACTTCTTCGCTGTGTTTTTTCAGGTCTGGGCAGACAAGATCCATTATCTCCTCAGCCGTTTCCTCGTCATTGACCGTGGGTACGTCTTTGATGTTTAAAAAGTTCAGAAACGTTTTCTTTACGTAATACGGACATGTTGGATCGCTGTCCATCTTGCTGGCGAGATATGTCCTGAATAAATCAATTTTCTGGATTGAGCATACGGATATAAGCTGCTGGCTCTGGTACTCGTATGCGTCCCATACTTTCGGGTCGGGTGACGAGAGAACGTCCCTGAGCAGAACGTAATACCTGTCGATGTACTCCCTGATCATATCGCCGGTGATGAGAGTATCTTCGTTTGCGGCTTC
>JAUYUF010000089.1 GCA_030694835.1 Flavobacteriaceae bacterium
GAAAATCATTATCAAAAACTAATTGCTCCCAACGCGTAATAATTAATTTAGGAAATCTTTTATATTAGAATGAATCTAAATAAAAGATTTCCTATTTTTGCTTTTTATATTAAAACGACGGTAATATATTGAGAAAAGAAAATGTGATAAACATCTGATAACTATTATAATAATCTTTTATCTTTGATCTATATTCTTTCGTCTGGTTAATAATATTTTGATTGAAAAGCATTAAACTACATACAACCCTTACCACTTGGCTACTGGCACTATTTTTAGTGTTGCCAACTTTGGTACAATTCAATCACAGTTTTGAAAATCATTCTTTTAATTCAATAACAAAAGAAGGAATTAATCAAGATAACAGTAATAATTCTTGTCAGGTATTTCACCATTTATTTCTAATAAAATCATCCTTAGTTAGTAATACAACTAAAGTTAATTCTGTCTTTTTTTGGGATAATACCCCATCTAATTTTAAGCATTTAATAGCATTTAAACAGTTATTTTCAAAAACGTATCGTGGTCCTCCATCCTTGACCATTTGAAAATAACTTATTTATTTAAAATCACTTAAAATTAATTTATTATGAATTTCATCCATAAAATCCTTTTTATAGGAATTATTATCTTATTACCTATACAAATACTTGCCCAAAAAACACTTACCGGTAAAGTAGTTGACCAATTACAAAATCCTTTATCCGATGTAGAAATATACACTCCAGAAATACACAAAGGAACTACCACTAATAAAGAAGGTATGTTTATTTTAGAACACTTACCTGCCGGAAAAATAACCGTTACTTTTTCATCTTTAGGTTTCGAAACACAATCTATTGACATCAATTTGAACAAAATACAATCTATAGACATTCAATTAAATGCAATTGTTTTTGAAATTGATGAAGTTATTGTTTCTACGCTGTTTCATAAGTTACAAAAAGACAATGTTAGTAAAGTAGATTTTAGAAGTATGAAAACGCTGCAACAAAGTGGGGGCTCAACATTAATGCAACAATTAACCAATATACCGGGAGTATCACAAATTACAACAGGTAATTCTATAGGAAAACCTGTTATCAGAGGTTTAAGCGGTAATCGGGTTTTAGTTTACGCTAACGGAATTCGAGTTGAAAATCAACAATTTGGTGATGAACACGGTTTGGGTTTAAACGATGCTGGATTTGAAAGCGTTGAAATTATTAAAGGTCCTGCATCTTTACTTTATGGATCTGATGCTTTAGGTGGGGTACTATATTTTACTCCTGAAAAATTTGCTGCAGCAAACAGCAGTAAAAGTGATTATTCTCATAAATACTTCAGCAATACACAAGGCACAAATCTGAGTTTTGGACATAAAACCTCCTCTAAAAATTGGAGTTTTCTGGGTAGAGGTGGTTATGCAAGTCATTTAGATTATAAAATACCAACAGAAGATCGTATACATAATACACGATTTAATGAAACTGATTTTAAAACTGGTATTGGATACAGTAATGAACATTTTTCCAGCAACATTCGTTATAATTATACAAAATCTAATTTAGGAATTCCAGAAGATTATGAAATCCAATCTAATAATAGAAATCCCGAATTTCCGAATCAGGAAATAAAACAACATATTATTAGTTCACATCACCATTATTATTTAGAAAATGGAAAATTAGATGCTGATTTAGGATACATTGAAAACAATCGAAAAGAATTTGTAGAAGATGGAGAAGCAGAATTAGCCATGAAACTTAAAACCTTCAATTACAATTTAAGATACCATCTTCCAAAAATTAAATCAGTTGAAAGCATTATAGGTTTTCAAGGGATGAATCAAACAAATACCAATTTTGGAGCAGCACTTCTAATTCCTGATGCATCTATAAATGATTTAGGCTTTTACACCACTTTATTTTATGCACTTAAAAACACTTCTTTTCAAGCCGGAATTCGCTATGACCATAGATCAATTTCTTCAGAGGAAAATGGAATTATCAATGAAATGGGATATATAGAAGCAATTGAAAAATCTTTTAATAGTTTTAATTCTTCAATTGGTTTAAAAACTGATATAAATACGAACAGTATCTTACGATTAAATTTTGCTTCAGGTTTTAGAGCACCCAATTTAGCCGAATTAACTTCAAATGGTGTTCATGAAGGAAGTAATCGATATGAAGTTGGAAACAGTAATTTGAAACATGAGCAAAACTTTCAAACTGATATTTCGTATGAATACAAAACAGATCATTTTGAATTTTACACTAATCTATTTTACAACAAAATCAACAATTATATTTTTCTGACTCCAACCAATTCAGTAATCAATGAAAATGATGTTTACACTTATATTCAAGATGATTCTAACTTATATGGATCAGAAATAGGAGTTCACTTACATCCTCATCCTTTAGATTGGTTACATTTAGAAAGTTCATTCGAACTTGTAAGAGGCGAACAAAAGAATGAAAACAACCTTCCTTTAATTCCAGCAGATAAATGGAATAATACTTTAAAATTTACTTTTAAGAAAAACCAATGGTCTCAAAATTTATTTGCAGCAATTAATTTGGAACATACATTTAAACAGATAAAAGTAAGTGAGTTTGAAACGAATTCATCAGCATATACTTTGTTAAATTTTAGCAGTGGAAGTTCTATCACTTTTTCTAAACTGAAGTTTGATGCGAGTTTTAATATTCAGAATATTTTCAACAAATCATATATCTCTCATTTATCACGACTCAAAGCAGATTATATTCCTAATATGGGAAGAAATTATGTTTTAGGTGTTAAATTTGAATTGTAATTAGACCAATTAATTATTTATCAGCATGGAAACGTACCACAACAAATTTTTAATCTTTGGATGCATGGGACTTGGCGGAAGCTGGGATACAAATCCCATCTCTAAAAACGATCAAAAAAAGGCATTTGATGTGATTCATACAGCCTTAGAAAATAACATCACATTTTTTGACCATGCTGATATTTACATGCTTGGAAAAGCAGAGAAAGTATTTGGAATGTTCTTACAAGAACACCCACATTTAAGAGAAAAACTTAAAATTCAATCCAAATCAGCTATACAATTACACGAAGGCGCTTTAAATTCTAATCGCTATAATGCTTCAAAAGAATACTTAATAAAGCAGGTTGAAGCAATTTTAAAGCGATTACAAACTGATTATCTCGATGTCTTTTTAGTACATAGACCCGACCCGTTGATGAATCCATCAGAACTTGCAGAAACTTTTTATTATTTGAAAGAAAAAGGATATGTGAACCATTTTGGAGTGAGCAATATGTCGGCCACACAAATTGAAGTGCTTCAAAAATTTTCGGATATTCCTATTAAACACAATCAGATTCAGTTTAGTTTGGGGCATTCGCAATTATTAGAAAATGAGGTATTTTTCAACACAAATCATTCAGTTCCAGCTAATAATTTCGGAATGCTGGCTTACGCCCAATTACACAACATTGAAATTCAAACGTATGGGAGTTTAGATAAAGGTTTGTTTAGTAATCATCAAAATACTGGTATAAAAACCATCGATGAAACCAAACAATTACTACATCAACTTTCAGAAAAATATCAAACTAATATATTAGCTTTACAATTGGCTTGGATTGCAAAATTGCCTTGTAAAATAGTTCCTATCATTGGCACCACCAATCTGGAACGAATCAAACAATGCGCTGAATTTAATCAAATTGAACTATCGCGAGAAGACTGGTATGACCTATGGATTACTGCTATGGGTAAAAAATTACCTTAAAATAACAAAATTATAAAATAGTATTTGCCTTTAGCACTTCCAAAACGATTTCATCTGCAATCGCCAAACAAGCTGTTGCCGCAGGTGAAGGCGCATTGAGTACATGAATATTGCCGTTATGTTTATAAATTTTAAAATCATCTACTAAATCTCCATTATTTTCAATGGCTTGTGCTCTCACTCCCGCCCTAGCAGGTTGCACATCATCCACTGTTATTGAAGGCATTAATTTTTGCAGTGCTTTTACAAAAGCTACTCTTGAAAATGCACGATGATATTCATCCAATCCTTTTCTCCAATGTTTAAAGAACATCTTCCATGTTCCACTAAAAGTTAATGCTTGCCAGGTATCTTTTAAACTAAAACTAGTTCTACTATAACCCTCTCTTTTAAAGGAAAACACGGCATTCGGACCACATTCAATACTATCATCAATCATTCTAGTAAAATGCACTCCAAGAAATGGAAAGTTAGGATCAGGAACTGGATAAACTAAATGCTTAATTTTATGTTTAGCCACATCGGTTAATTCAAAATAATCGCCTCTAAACCCGACAATTTGCAAATCTAAGGTTACCTTGTCTAAAACAGCTAATCTATCTGATTGAAGTCCTCCGCAAAAAATGAGCGTTTTAGCTTTAAAAGCGCCTAATGACGTAATCACTTCTTTTTCATAAGAAGATGAATTTATCTTTACCACTTCACACGAAGTGATCAATTTACTTTTAGGATTTAATTGATGAATTATCTCTACAAATTTTTTACATACTTCAACAAAATCTATAATTCCGGCTGTTGGAACATGAATGGCTTTAACTCCATTAATAAAAGGTTCTCGTTCTTTTATTTGCTGTTCATTTAAGTAGCTAATTCCTTGAGTTCCATTTTCAACTCCTCGTTGGTAAATCATTTCTAACAGCGGTATTTCTGATTCATTAGTAGCCACAATAATTTTACCGCAAACATCGTGTTTTATATTATTTTCTTTAGCAAAAGCTATCAATTGTTGATGACCGTTCTTACAATTTAAGGCTTTAAAAGAACCTGGTTTATAATAGATACCAGAATGCATAACACCAGAATTTCTACCTGTTTGATGTTTTCCAATAACATCTTCTTTCTCTAAAACTGCAATTGATTTATCAGGAAATTTTAATTGTAATTTATAGGCAGTTGCTAAACCAACAATACCACCTCCGACGATGATATAATCGTAATAATTATTGGACATATTTTGTTTTTTTGATAAAATTCAAGACTATAAAACCAGCAAAGAAAAAGATTGACAAGATTAAAATAGATATTTTCATCGAGTCAGTCAGGGCAACTGCCAATCCGAAAATAAAAGTTCCAAAAACGATGGATAACTTTTCGGTTACATCAAAAAAACTAAAATAAGTAGCGTGGTTTAAGGTATCTTCCGGCAACAGTTTTGAATAAGTTGAGCGGGAAAGTGTTTGGATAGCTCCCAAAACCAATCCCAAAACGCCCCCTAAAATATAAAATTTGGTATAAACATTAGGATCATTTTTATCTAATAAAAAAGCACCAAAACTGGCTGCAGTCCATATAATAACGGTAAGCTTAAGGGCTAACAAATTTCCGAATCGTTCCGAAATTCTTGAAAAAATAAAAGCTGAATTCAAGATGATCCCGAATTTGGAGAGAACCATGGCCGGTGCCCCTGCACTACTGGAGGCTTACTCGACCACATGGAATATTTTCAAGACAACAACGCTGAGTGAGGTGGAACAGCAAATCG
>JAUYUF010000090.1 GCA_030694835.1 Flavobacteriaceae bacterium
CTGTTAAAAAAATATCGAGTTATATAACTCGTAAAGTGGCTGATAAATTGGTTTCTCTTTTTAAAGATGATAGAAAATCGTTTGAAGAGAAATGGGAAGATCTCAAAATAATTATTGAATACGGCATGTTATCCGAAGAAAAATTCTTTGAAAAATCAGATAAATTTGCTTTGTATCCAACTGTTTACGGCACTTATTACATTTGGGATGAGTTGATAGAAAAAATAAAAGAACATCAGACCGACAAAGATGGTACAACTGTATTGTTATATGCTTCTGACAAAAAAGCACAACATAGTTTTATTGAAACTGCCAAAGAAAAAGGTTATGAAGTTCTGTTATTAGATTCGCCCATCGTTTCGCATTTCATCCAAAAAATGGAAACATCCAAAGAAAAAATTCAGTTTGCCCGCGTTGATGCTGATCATATTGACAATCTCATCAAAAAAGACGAACCTAAAATCAGTAAATTAACAGAAGAGGAGCAAAAAGAATTACAACCGATTTTGGAAGAAACCATTGCCAATAAAAATTTCATCATTCAAATGGAAGCGATGGATTCTACCGCAAATCCGTTTATCATTACCCAACCCGAGTTTATGCGCCGAATGAAAGAAATGAGCGCGACTGGTGGTGGAGGCATGTTTGGAATGGGTAATTTCCCCGAAATGTACACTTTGGTTGTAAATACTAATAATGATTTGGTAAGTGAAATTTTGCAGACCAAAACTAAAAAGAAACAAGAAAAACTCATCAAACAAGCCTTTGATTTGGCGCGTTTATCACAAAATTTATTGCACGGAGAAGAATTGACCAATTTTATCAAACGCAGTTTTGAGTTGATAAAATAATTTCATCAATTAAAACAGTTTAACAAACAATTATAAGAATGCTTCAATTTAATTGAAGCATTTTTGTTTACTTTTAACCCATCTAATATCACACTTAAGAGTTGAAAAAATATTTTCTCATACTATCATTTACGGGATTTTGTGCAATTTCTGCTTTTTCTCAAAAGGACACTTCTATAATTAAGTTACTTGGAGATGAAAAAAAGATATTGACAATTACAGCACCAATTAAAGCAATTGATACTGATAAAAAAATATTACCAACCAATGAAATTAAAGTAGATAATAACACAAAAATTACAAAAGAAGCTATTTCTAATTCCATAATAAAAAACAAACCTGAACCTATTAAACAATTTGTTCTTGAACAACCTGGAAGAGAAAAAGATATTGTTGTTAAAAAAATTTGGATGGGTAAGGATGTTACTGATAAAAAAATAGAAAGTACGGTTAGTTTGGGTAATGTTAATACAAAATCTAAGAGGGTTAAGATTGAATTCAGAGATTTTGGTCTGATTGATGGTGATAGAATTCAAATTTATCTCAATGAAAATGTCATTAAACAAAATATAGTATTAAGTGGAAACTATTTTTTTATATACATCAATTTAGAACCTGGTTTTAACCGAATTGATTTTCAAGCACTAAATGAAGGAACTGTTGGTCCAAACACTGCAGAATTAATTGTTTATGACGAATCTGGAACTATTATTTCCTCTAAAGAGTGGAATTTACCAACCGGTGCCATTGCTACCTTAGGAATTTTCAAAAAATAGCTATTTATGACTTTAGCAGCATCGGGTATTATTTTACAAGACAAAAAAATATTATTACTTCAACGCTCTAATTATACTCAAAATTACCCAGGATTTTGGGGCTGCCCTGGAGGAAGAGCAGAAGAAGGAGAAACACCCGAAGAAAACGTAATTAGAGAGGTAAAAGAAGAATGTAATTTATTCTTTACTCCTACGTTAGTTTTAAAAACCGGAATCTGGCAAGATAGAAGCTTCTACCGTTTTTTAGGAAATTGGTCTGGAACTGTTATTATACAAGAAGAAGAAGTTATTGATTTTAACTGGTTTACCTTTAATCAAGCAAATAAACTTCCCTTATCTTTTGATTATAAAGAGATTGTCGAACTCCTTTTTAGAAAAAATTTATTATAACAGCACCAAATATTGATAAGTAATTTATTTTTACTAATTTCAAAAAAAATAGAATATCGCTATATTAAAGAAATAGCCATTTAAAATCAAATTAGTTAACTCATGGATGTAAAATCTCGTAGCAAAAAAATTAAAACGATTATCATAACACCATTTGAAAAATTCTTAGCTATAGAAAGTTTAAGTGGTTTATTACTTTTTTCAGCAACTCTAATTGCTTTAATCTGGGCTAATTCTACCTACGGAAATCTTTATCAAGAGCTTTGGAACTACAATCTCGAATTTAAAATCCAAGATTTTAATTTATCTAAACCATTAATCTTATGGATTAATGATGGATTGATGGCTATATTCTTCTTTCTCATCGGATTGGAAATAAAACGCGAAGTATTGGTTGGTGAAATAAATACTTTAAAAAAAGCAGCGCTACCTATTTTTGCTGCCTTTGGTGGAATTATAGTGCCTGTAACATTATTTTTTGTATTAAATCAAAATCCAGAAACTACAAAAGGATGGGGAATACCAATGGCAACAGATATTGCTTTTTCTTTAGCTATTTTACAGTTATTAGGAAAAAGAATTCCCTTAAGTTTAAAGATATTTTTAACTGCTTTTGCTATTGTAGATGATTTAGGAGCCGTATTAGCTATTGCTATTTTTTACAGTGAAACGATAGAATGGGCTTTAATAGGATATTCATTACTACCATTTGCAATTTTAATTGTGTTATCTTATCGTGGATTTTTTAATAAATTCATCGTATTTATTTTATCGGTTATTATCTGGTTACTCTTTCTAAAATCGGGAATTCATCCTACAATAGCGGGTGTTTTGATTGCTTTTACCATTCCGATTAATCAGAAAATAAACTTTGCTACCTATTCAAGAAAATTAAAAGCAATTTCTGCCGATATTTGTGATTCCGAAAAAACCTCAACTTCAATCCTTAAAAAAGAACAGATTTATTTAATTGATGATTTACAAGATTGGACAGAAAAAGTGCAATCACCCCTACAACATTTAGAGCATAGTATTCACAGTTGGGTTGCGTATTTGATTATTCCTGTTTTTGCTTTAGCCAATGCCGGAATTATATTTGGCGGTACCGAAAACTTAGATTATTCGCTCTCTTCTGGCATTGCCTTGAGTTTGATTTTTGGAAAAAGTATTGGGGTTACAACTTTCTCTTATTTAGGTATAAAATTAGGTTTTGCAGCACTTCCA
>JAUYUF010000097.1 GCA_030694835.1 Flavobacteriaceae bacterium
AAATAAATATAAAATTATGAAATAGCCATGTTTGCTAAAACACAATTGCAAAGCAATCACTGAACACAGAAACAAATAAAATTTTGTGAAGTAAACTTTGATGAAAATATTTTAATCAAACTGGCGTATTCCATATGACATATTAAAAAACAAATAAAATATTCACATATGAAATACTTACACAAAATAGCCGCAATGCTTGCCATTTTCATAGGCATAATGTCTGTAATTGCAGGTTCAAAAGTTCTTTTAGGATTTGATGTAAAAAACTACACAGTTCTCAACTGGTTGGTAATTTACAACGTAATATTGGGAATTATTTCAATGATGGCAGCTTATCTCATTTGGAAAAATAATTTAAACACTAAAAAAATAGTAGCTTTGATATTGGCATCACATATACTTATTGCCACACATCTTTACTTTTTTAGTGAAACTGTCGCTTCGGAAAGTATAAAAGCAATGTATTTTAGAATAAGCATTTGGCTTGTTATTTTATTGTTGGTTTATAAAAAGGAACACTAAATGAGTATCTCCGTACAAAATATCAGCAAAACATTTAAAAAAGTTAATGCCGTAAATGATGTTTCTTTTGAAGTTAAAGAAGGAGAATTATTTGGATTAATTGGTCCTGATGGTGCTGGGAAAACAACCATTTTCAGAATTTTAACCACCTTGCTTATTGCTGATAAAGGAACAGCAACTGTAGCTGGCTTTGATGTTGTTGCGGACTATAAAAGTATCAGAAATCATGTCGGTTATATGCCTGGTAAATTTTCATTGTATCAAGATTTAACGGTTGAAGAAAATTTAGAATTTTTTGCCACCATTTTTGGAACAACAATTTATGAAAATTATGATTTGATAAAAGAAATTTATGTACAAATAGAACCCTTCAAGAATCGTAGAGCTGGGAAGTTGTCTGGTGGTATGAAACAGAAATTGGCCTTATGCTGCGCTTTAATTCACAAACCAAAAGTGTTATTTTTAGATGAGCCAACCACAGGTGTAGATCCCGTTTCACGTAAAGAATTTTGGGAAATGCTGAAACGTTTGCAACAAAAAGGGATTACCATTTTGGTTTCTACTCCATACATGGACGAAGCTGAATTGTGCGACAGAATCGCTTTAATTCAGCACGGAAAAATTTTACAAATAGATACACCGCAAGAAATTGTTAAATATTATCCAAAAAATATATATGATATAAGTGCAGATAATATGTATAAACTTATTGAGAGTTTAAAAAGTTTTAAACACCATTACAGTGTTTATCCTTTTGGTGAATTTGTGCACTATACCGATACTCGAAATGATTTTAATCCGCAGGAATTACAATATTATTTAGAATCTAAAAACCATACGAATATCAAGATTAAAATCACAAAAACAACCATTGAAGATACTTTTATGGAATTAACTAAATAATCAAAAAAATGAAAAATGAAAGCGTAATAATTGTTGAAAGTTTAACCAAAATGTTTGGAAATTTTACAGCTGTTGATACTATTTCTTTTGAAGTAAAAAAGGGCGAGATATTTGGTTTTTTGGGAGCAAACGGAGCAGGAAAAACTACCGCAATGAAAATGTTGATTGGCATTGGAAAACCAACATCTGGGAAGGCACAAGTTGCTGGATTTGATGTTTTTAAAAATCCTGAAGAAATCAAAAAAAACATTGGTTATATGAGTCAGAAATTTGCCTTGTATGATGATTTAACGGTGAAAGAAAACATCACTTTTTTTGGCGGAATTTATGGTTTATCTCGCATTCAAATTAAAGAAAAAACAATTTCACTTATTGAAGAATTAGGATTGCAAGAAATTGAAAACAAACTTGTTGGATCACTACCTCTTGGTTGGAAACAAAAAATAGCATTTTCAACGGCTTTACTTCACAATCCTAAAATTATTTTTTTAGACGAACCTACAAGTGGTGTAGATCCAATTACGCGAAGACAGTTTTGGGAAATGATTTATAAAACTGCTAACAACGGTACTACTATTTTTGTAACTACTCATTACATGGATGAAGCAGAATATTGTGATCGCGTCTCAATAATGGTTAATGGAAAAATTGAAGCATTAGATACTCCAAAAAATCTAAAAAGTCAATTTCAAGTTCATAATATGAATGATGTCTTTTTAAAATTAGCGAGAGGATGAAACGATTTATAGGCTTCATAAAAAAAGAATTTTATCATATCATAAGAGACAGACGTTCTCTGTTCATACTTTTTGGCATGCCAATTGCCCAAATTATGTTGTTTGGTTTTGCCATCACCAATGAAATCCAGAATGTAGATATTGCCATATTAGATCATTCAAAAGATGCTACTACACAAGAAATTATTCATAAAATTTCATCATCAAAATATTTTAAAATAACGCAATTAATTGATAACGAATCTTCTATTGAAGCTGCTTTTAAAAAAGGAAAAGTAAAAGCAGTTTTAATTATTGAAAAAGATTTTACTAAAAATCTTACCAAAGAAAATAATGCTAATATCCAAATTATAACCGATGCAACTGAGCCAAATACAGCCAATAGCATAAGTAACTATATCATATCTATAATTCAGAATTACAAACAAGAAATTAATAAAAATACCAATGTTCCCTATCAAATTAATGCAAACACTAAAATGATTTTTAATCCTGAATTAAAAAGTGTTTTCATGTTTGTTCCGGGAGTCATGACTATTATATTAATGCTTGTTTCTGCTATGATGACCTCCATTTCTATTACTCGTGAAAAAGAATTAGGTACGATGGAAGTTTTATTAGTCTCTCCTTTAAAACCATATCAAGTTATTATTGGGAAAGTATTTCCGTATATATTTTTAGCAATTATTAATACAATTGTAATTGTGTTATTAAGCATTTTTGTTTTCAAGATGCCAATTCAAGGAAGTTATTTATTATTAGCATTTGTAAGCATATTATTTATACTAACTTCATTGTCTTTAGGAATTTTGATTTCAACAATAGCTGCTACACAACAAACTGCCATGATGATTTCTTTAGCAGGCTTAATGCTTCCAACTATTATTCTTTCCGGATTCATTTTTCCAGTCACAAGTATGCCCGCTCCATTACAAATTTTAAGTAATATTATTCCGGCTAAATGGTTTATAATTATTCTTAAAGGTATCATGTTAAAAGGAGTTGGATTTACATTTATTTGGAAAGAAACTTTGATTTTACTTGTTATGACTGTGTTTAATATTGTATTAAGTACTAAAAAATATAAAATTAGATTGGAGTAATGAAAACCATAGGATATATCATTCAAAAAGAGTTTAAACAAATCTTTAGAAATAAAGGAATGCTTCCTATTATTTTTATATTACCTATTATGCAATTGATTATCTTATCAAATGCGGCTACTTTCGAAGTTAAAAATATCAAGTTTTCTTATATTGATCATGATAAAACTTCCTCTTCTAGAGCATTAATAGAGAAGTTTGAAACTTCTACTTATTTTAATGTCTTAACTGAATTTTCATCAAGCAAAGAGGCCAATTATGCTATGTTAAAAGGCGATGTTGATGTAATTTTAGAAATCCCTAATTATTTTGAAAGAGATTTGTTAAAAGAAAAAAAAATAAATTTATCGGTCACAATTAATGCTATTGATGGTGCTGCAGCCGGAATTGAAAATGTTTATATCACACAAATTATACAATCGTATAATAAGTCTATACAAACTAAATTGTTTCAACCTGAAGATTTAATAAACACGCCTAAAAACATCACTAGCATTCCTTCATTTTGGTATAATGAAACACTTAATTACAAAACCTATATGGTTCCCGGAATATTAGTTTTATTAGTTACAATGATTACTTTATTTTTATCAGGAATGAACATTGTTCGAGAAAAGGAAATTG
>JAUYUF010000102.1 GCA_030694835.1 Flavobacteriaceae bacterium
TGATTTAAAATATACTTGAATTTCTTTTGATTCTTCCGTTTTTAAAAACTGATTTAAACCTAGAATAGCCAATAATGGAATTGCTAATTCTACAATTACTTGAATAGAAGAAACTGCCCTGAATTTATTATATAAAGGAACATATTGAATAAAGAAATCAGTTAATAAACTAAAGTTTTTACCCCAACTTAATAATAATGCAAAAATAATGGCACCTATTAATCCTTTTTTTAAAGGACCTTTTAATACAAATAAACTCAACACAAATAAGAAAATAATTACTGCTCCTATATAAGCTGGAGCAGCTACAATAGGTTGTGAACCCCAATAAGTTGGGGCATTTTTAATAAAATCTCTGGCTTGCAACGGATCAATTTTATCTTTTAAAAACTCAGATAAATACGAATCTTTTTCTAGCTTTTCATTATTCGCTCCACCTATAAAACGTGGAATAAACAAATTAAAAGTTTCCAATATCCCATAACTGTATTCAGTAATATAATCATAATCTAAACCTGAAGATTTTTCTTTTAGTTTTCCATCAGGCGTTATAGTTAATTCACTTTTACTTCGAGTACTAAAATCTACAAATTCTTTAGTTGCTAATAAGGAAGTAGCATTCAACCCAACAGCTAAAATAGCCGCAACAACTAAAATTCCAATTGATTTAAAATATACTTGAATTTCTTTTGTTTTATAGGCTTCAATCAGGTAAAATAAGCCAATAATTATTACTAAAAACATCAAATAATAAGTCATTTGAATATGACTTGCCTGTATTTCTAGCGCTAAAGCAAAAGTTGTAAGCAGAAATCCAAATAAATATTTTCTCTGAAAAGTCAATAAAATTCCAGCTAAAACTATTGGCATATAAGCAATTGCGTGTGCTTTTGCATTATGTCCAACACCGAGAATAATGATTAGATAAGTAGAAAAACCAAAAGCTAAACTTCCTAGAATAGCTAATTTATAATCTACATTTAAAACCATTAACAAAATAAAAAATCCTAATAAATAAAGAAAAAGATAATCAGCAGGATGCGGTAAAAAACGTAAAACGCTATCTAATTTTTTGATATAATCATGTGGATAATAAGAACTTAACTGATAAGTTGGCATTCCTCCAAAAGCAGCATTTGTCCAATATGGTTCTGAATCATTTGTTTTTCTAAAATCAGAAACTTCTTTTGACATTCCAATAAATTGCTGAATATCACTCTGAAATATTTTTTTTCCTTCTAAAACGGGATGAAAATATATTAATGAAACAATAATAAACGTTGCAATAGCAATAAAATAAGGAATACTTTTTCTAAAATTCATAGTTTTTTTATTATTAATCAACCTCTTCGTAATCTATATATTCACCTACATTCTTATCCGTTTTTGATTGCTGTGGTTTTTTGTCAATAACGGTTTCTCCTACTTTTGTTTCAGTTGTATTTTGATATTGCTTTTGTTGTTGGTCTCTCATTCTTTGTTCAGCTTTACTTACCATCTTTTTAACGAGTATTGGAAAAAATATTCGACCAATAATCTTCAAAATATAATAAATCAATAAAACAATAAATAATAATCTCAATAATGCTAACATAAATAATTCTGTTTTTTAATTTAATATCGACACCAAAATTAAGAATTTGCCCGCAACTTAAAACGATTAATCTTATAAAATCTTATATTTGACTATCAAACCCATCTTTTATGAAAAATTTATGGATTGCTTTAGTTCTCATCCTATGTACAACCAATATATTTTCACAATATACAGATATTATCAATTCTAACAGACCGAGTTTATCCAAAAGTCCGTTTAGCGTTGGAACAGGAGTTTTACAATTTGAAAACGGATTTTTTTATGAGGATAAAACCTTCACTCATTTTTCTGATGTCTCTTCATTTGGCACTAATTTATCGGTCAGATATGGTAATTTCATGGAAAGATTAGAATTTGTTGCTGATATTACTTATCGATTTGATGACGTTAAAAAAGATGTAATTCACATCCCAAATAATTATAAATCATATGGAATCAGCTATTTAACTATTGGTGCAAAATACCTGATTTACCAACAAGCATACGATGACAAAACCCAAGAAGTAAGAAGTTGGAAACGCAGAACTGCTTTTGATTGGAAACGATTTATTCCGTCAGTTGGTGCTTATGTTGGTGTGAATACCAATTTTGTGGGACCCGATTATAAAGATGCTGGAATTAGTCCGAAAGTGGGAATTTTATTACACAATGAGTTTAGTCCGCGTTTTATACTTGTATCCAATATTATAGGAGATAAACTCACAAATAAAGAAAGAGCAAATTATCAATACATTGTAACAGCAACTTATGTTTTACATCCAGATTGGTCAATTTTTGCTGAAAACGAAGGAAATTTTAATAATTATAGTGATGAATTTTTTGTTGGTATAGGTTTGGGATATTTGGTAAATCAGCATTTACAATTGGATATTTCTTACCGAAATTCCTTGAATGTAGATTTGAAAAACCCAACCTTTTCAGCCGGATTTTCATGGCGTTTAGATCGTCATCAAGATTCTTATATTGATTTGGGAAGTCCTGAAGAAGAAACCATCGAAATTCAGCGAGAACCATTTTTTAAACGTATTTTTAAAAAACGATACAAAAAGAAAGAATTTTAAAAAACTATGATTACCATCAAAGAAATTACTTCTAAAAAGAAGATGAAAGCATTTGTTAAATTTCCTTTTGAGCTATATAAAAATAATCCATATTGGGTTCCTCCATTAATTAATGATGAAATGGAGAGTTTTGACAAAACTCAAAATCCAGTATTTGAACATGCTATTGCGCATTTTCTTTTAGCATACAAAGATGATAAAATAGTTGGACGTGTTGCTGCAATGATTAATTGGACAGAAGTTAATGATCAACAAATTAAAAAAATGCGCTTCGGATGGTTTGATTTTGTTGATGATATTGAAATTTCAAAAGCACTTTTAGATAAAGTTGCTGAAATTGGAAAAATACATAATTTAGAATTTGTTGAAGGTCCAGTTGGGTTCTCAAATCTAGATAAAGTTGGAGTTCTTACTGAAGGTTTTGATCAAATTAGCACAGCTATTACCTGGTACAATCACGCTTATTACAAAGAACATTTAGAGCAATTAGGTTTTGTAAAAGCAAAAGAATGGTTAGAAAGTTATTTCAGCATGAATGATGTACATCCTGAAAATTATCAGCGAATGGCAACTTTACTAAAAGATCGTTATCAATTACATATTCTTAGCTTTAAAAGTATCAAAGAATTGATGCCTTATGTAGATAAAATGTTTGAATTATTCAATACTTCTTATTCAAAACTATCTTCATTTGTACCGATTTCTGATATTCAAATAGCCTATTTCAAGAAAAAATACATTGGTTTAATAGATCCTGAATACATAAAATATGTAGCTGATAAAGACGGAAACTTATTAGCATTTGCCATTACAATGCCTAATTATGCTGAAGCATTACAAAAAGCCAATGGAAAATTATTTCCTTTCGGATTTTATCATTTGTTTAAAGCTAGAAAATCTTCAAAAGATGTTGTTTTTTACTTAATAGGGATTCATCCCAATTGGCTCAATAAAGGATTGGTGGCTATTATTTTTTCAGAATTTTTTAAAGTTTTTCAAAAAAGAGGCATCACAAAATTTATACGAACTCCAGAATTAGAAGAAAATAATGCAGTTCATTTGTTATGGAAAAACTTCAATCCGATTATTCATAAACGCAGAAGAACATACCGAAAAGATATTTTATATAAAACCTAACCATGCAACTATTTTACGAACCTACTTTAACAATTGATACTAAAGAATTTTGTTTTGATAAAACTGAAAGCAAGCATATTATTAGGGTTTTACGAAAAAAAGAAGGTGATATTTTACACATCACCAATGGTAAGGGAATCTTGTTTTCTGGTAGAATTTCTTCGGCACTTGCCAGTCATTGTGTTGTTCAAATAGAACTTATTGAACATAAACCTAAACCTTGGAATTATTATTTGCACATCGCTATTGCTCCTACCAAAAATATGGATCGATTGGAATGGTTTGTTGAGAAAGCTACTGAAATTGGTATCGATGAAATTACGCCAATTCTTTGTGCACGATCTGAAAGAAAAATCCTGAAAAATGAACGATTAGAAAAGATTTTGGAAGGTGCCATGAAACAATCACTCAAGTTTCAATTACCTAAATTAAATGAGTTACAAACTTTAAAATCATTTTTAAAAAAAACTCATGAAGGTCAATTATTCATGGCGCATTGTGATGAAACAGATCGAAAATCGTTTAAAAATGAACTAGTACATAACCAAAAAATAACAGTTTTAATTGGCCCTGAAGGAGATTTCTCTCCAGAAGAAATTAAATTAGCTATTCAACAAAAGTTTATACCAGTAACATTAGGTGAAAGTAGATTAAGAACAGAAACTGCAGCTTTAGTTTCAGCTCAAAGTGTTGCTTTTTTTAATGAATAATTTGTTAGAAAAAAGAGAAAAGAGAAAAGAGAAAAGAATTTGATGATGTGTTCAATTCTATTACACTGGTCTTTTATCTCTGATCTATATTCTTTGATCTACTTAATAATTGCATCTTGAACAATTTTCTGAATCTTAGTTCTGATTTCTTCTTTGATTAACTTATTATTTTCCATCGTTGGAAATGTTCTATTTGACAAGAATACATAAACAATCTGACTTTCAGGATCAGCCCAAGCAAAGGTTCCTGTAAAACCACTATGACCAAAACTTTCTTGAGAAACGCATCCGCAGGTATTGGCATTTTCACCGTTGAGTTGTGGTTTATCAAAGCCCAAAGCCCTTCTATTTCCTTCCTCTTCAAAATAGCGCGTATTAAATTTATCAATGGTTTGATTTTTAAAATACCGATGTCCACCATAAAATCCTTTTTGTAAATAGAGTTGCATCATTTTAGCTACATCGTTCGCATTGCCAAATAATCCTGCATGTCCGCCAACTCCACCTTGCATCGCAGCTCCCATATCATGAACATAACCTCTCAAAATTTGATTTCTAAAATAAGTATCATTTTCAGATGGAACTATTGCTGAAGAATCCATTTTTTGAAGTGGTAAATACGTTAATTTATTCACTCCAAGTTTTAAGTAAAAATGTTCATCAACTAAATTATTCAATGGTTTATGTAATTCCTTCTCAATATATTGTTTAAAAATATAATATGGTAAATCACTATACTTATATTCTTTTTTAGGAAGCAGTTTAGACTCTTCAATTTCAGCATAAATAGAATCTAAATAATCACTTCTCAAATAAAGGTTTTTTGCAACTTGAAAATTAAAATCTTTACTCTTTGAATTTCTATAATATTTGAAATCTAATGTTTTGGTTTCTTTTACAATCGTTTTGGTATAAAATGGAATCCATGCTTGCAATTTTGCATTGTGAGACAACATTTCTGTCACCGTAATTTTTCGTTTATTAGAATCTCTATATTCAGGTAAAATATGACTTAATTTATCATCCAATTCAATCTTTCCTTTTTCTTCTAACTCCATTAATAATGGTAAAGTGGCTAATATTTTTGTAAGTGATGCTAAATCATAAACATCTGTTGATTTTACTATCTGACTCTTTTCATAAGTATGAAATCCATAGCTTTTATTAAAAATTACCTTTCCTTCTTTTGCAACCAATACTTGAAATCCTGGTGCCATTTCTTTCTCAATAACCTGATTAGCAATACTATCAATTTCAGCTAATTTCTTACGATTCATACCTACTTCTTCAGGTATACCGTAAGATAATCTGCTTAAATTACTCGATATTAAACCATAGCCTTCATAAAATTCATTTTTGATTGAAACTGGTATTTTTCCTTTAGTTTCATGAGCTCCAAATAACATTTGGGCTGTAATTTCTTGTGATAATTTGGAGTTTTGATACGCTAATACTAAACTTTTAATTTGTTGAAAACTGTTAATCTCTAACAAACTATATGGATTCGCAAAAATGGAAACAATAGTATTATTATTTTTAGAAATCTCATCTAACAAACCTAATTCTTGCTCATTCAATTTATGATTTCTCCAAGGATGGTCGTCAGCTTTATGATATCCTACTATGATTAAATTAAATGCTGATAATTTATCCTTTATAGAATCTTTAGAAGTTATTTCAACGGGAGTTACAATTGCATAATTCTGAAGCATATTTAAAAATGGCAAATGGTCTGCATCACCTATTTTTACATATGCAATTCTTTGTTTTTCTAAATTTTGAACAGGAAATAATTCCTCTTTATTAAGTAAAAGAGTAGTAGAATTTTCAATTAATTTACGATGTAAAACTTCATTCTCAATTGAATTAATAGATTCATTTAATCCTTCTAAAACAATTGGTTTAAAGTTGTTTAAACCAGACCAATATTTTGTTTCTAAAATTTTTCTGACAGAATAATTTAATCTTTCCTCCTTAATAATTCCATTTTCAACAGCCGTTTTAATTTTAGCAATGGCTTCAGGTATTTTCTCTGAAAACAATAGAACATCATTTCCTGCTAAAAAAGCTTCTAATTCAATAGTTCCTGCTTCTGAGCCATTAATAATACCATTCATATTTAACGCATCAGTAAAAATTAAGCCTTTATAAGCTAACTTTTCTTTCAGCAATTCTGTTACAATTTTATATGATAGGGTTGATGGTAAGTTTTTAATAGTATCTAAACTTGGCACATTTAAATGCGCCACCATAACACTACCAATACCTGATTCAAATAATTTTTTATAAGGATATAGTTCTACAGAATCTATTCGGGAAATATCAAAATTAATAGTAGGTAAGGTTTTATGTGAATCTTTATCGGTATCTCCATGTCCTGGAAAATGTTTGGCACTCGCCATAACTCCCTCACTTTGAATTCCTTTTGTAAAGGCAATAGCTTTATCAGCTACATTTATTTTGTTTTCACCAAAAGAACGATTTCCAATTATCGGATTTAAAGGATTGGTATTAACATCTACCACTGGTGCAAAATTGACATGAACTCCAATTCGTTTAAGCTGTTTCCCTAATTGCTTACCAAATTCTTCAACCAAATCATTATCTCTGATGGCTCCTAAAGTCATGTTCCAAGGATATTGATACGATTCTTTTAATCGCATAGATAAACCCCATTCACCATCAAACCCGATAAGCAACGGAATATTCGATTTTTGCTGATATCGATTTGTTAATTCTGCTTGTTTTAAAGGAGTTCCTTGCATGAATATTAATCCACCCAGTTGATATTGTTGAACTAAATTTTCAATTGTTTGATAGTGTTTTTCATCTTTATTAGAATAAGCAGCAATCATAAAAAGTTGTCCAATTTTTTGTTCAACTGTAAAGGTTTTTAAAATACTATCTGCCCACTTTTTTTGAGAATATTCAAAATTTTTCTCTGGTATAGTAGACTGTGCATTGGCAACTATCACTGCAAATAGCATCAAAATTAAGGAGAAAAAACGTCTAAAACTCATGAATTAATAGGTGTAAATTAGGTATTATTAGTTTGAAAATGCGCAACGTTTAAAGTCTTGAACTTTTATATTCTCAATTCTAAACTCTCAATTCTAATTTCTAATTTCTAA
>JAUYUF010000104.1 GCA_030694835.1 Flavobacteriaceae bacterium
TTAATGGGATTAAAAATTGAAGATGTTCCAGGTGTTACCGTAAATAGATATTGTGCATCGGGTGTTGAAACAATTGCAATTGGTGCTGCCAAAATCCAAACTGGCATGGCAGATTGTATCATTGCAGGCGGTGTAGAAAGTATGAGTTATATTCCGATGGGAGGTTACAGACCTGTTCCAAATTATGAATTAGCTAAACAAGGCCATGAAGATTACTATTGGGGAATGGGTTTAACAGCAGAAGCTGTGGCAAATCAATTTAAAGTTTCGCGTGAAGATCAAGATGAATTTGCATTCAACTCACATCAAAAAGCAATAAAAGCTATAGAAAATAATATATTTTCAAATGATATTGTTCCAATCTCAGTTGAGCAAATTTATTTGGATGAAAATGGAAAGAAAAAAACTAAAAACTACCAAGTAACGATAGATGAAGGTCCACGTAAAGACACAACCTTAGCAGCTTTAGGAAAATTACGACCAGTATTTGCTAATAATGGAAGTGTAACTGCAGGTAATTCATCACAAATGAGTGATGGCGCTGCATTTGTTTTGATAATGAGCGAAGAGATGGTTAAAGAATTAAATCTAGAGCCAATTGCCCGACTGGTTTCTTATGCCGCAGTTGGTGTTGAACCTAGAATTATGGGAATTGGACCGGTTAAAGCAGTTCCAAAAGCTCTAAAACAAGCTGGATTAACATTAAAAGATATTGATTTATTCGAATTAAACGAAGCTTTTGCTTCTCAATCATTAGCTGTAATGCGTGAGTTAGATTTGAATCAAGATATTGTAAATGTCAATGGTGGTGCTATTGCTTTAGGTCATCCACTAGGTTGTACAGGAGCAAAATTATCTGTCCAATTATTTAATGAAATGGAAAGAAGAAATAATAAATATGGTATAGTAACAATGTGCGTTGGAACCGGTCAAGGTGCTGCAGCAGTTTATGAATTTTTAAAATAATAAAATATACAAATGGAAAATATATTAAAAGGTGGTGAATTCATCATCAAAGAAACAAAAAGTGCCGATATTTTCATCACCGAAGAATTTACTGAAGAACAAGTGATGATAAGGGATGCTGTTAAAGAATTTGTAGATCGTGAAATTTGGCCATATAAAGATCGATTTGAACACAAAGATTACGCTTTTACTAAAGAAATAATGGAGAAAGCTGGAGAACTTGGGTTCTTAGGAATTTCAGTTCCAGAACAATATGGAGGAATGGGAATGGGCTTTACATCAACACTTTTAGTTTGCGATTACATGTCTGGCGCAACGGGTTCTGTAGCTACCGCTTATGGCGCACATACCGGAATTGGAACAATGCCAATTTTACTTTATGGCAATGAAGAACAAAAACAAAAATACGTTCCAAAATTAGCTACTGGTGAGTGGTTTGGGGCATATTGTTTAACCGAACCTGAAGCAGGTAGTGATGCTAATTCAGGAAAAACTAAGGCGGTTTTAACAGAAGATGGAAAACATTATCTTATCAGCGGACAAAAAATGTGGATTAGTAATGCTGGATTCTGTAGCGTGATGATTGTCTTTGCACGTATTGAAAATGATAAAAATATCACTGCTTTTATAGTTGAATATGATCCAAACAATTTAAATGGAATCATTTTAGGTGAAGAAGAAGATAAATTAGGAATTCATTCATCATCAACTCGACAAATATTTTACAACGAAACTAAAGTTCCAATTGAAAATATGTTAGCTAGTCGTGGTGATGGATTTAAAATTGCCCTAAATTCTTTAAATATTGGTCGTATTAAACTAGCTGCAGCATGTGTAGATGCTCAAAGAAGAGTAATTACAGAAGCAGTAAAATATGCTAATGAGCGAATTCAATTTAAAACTCCAATTGCTCAATTTGGTGCCATTAAATACAAGTTAGCCGAAATGTCAACTAAGGCCTATGTGAGTGATAGTGCTGCATATAGAGCCGGAAAAAACATCCAAAATAAAATTGATGAATTAATGGCAGCTGGCCAACCTCATCAAGAAGCAGAATTAAATGGAGTTGAAGAATTTGCTATTGAATGCGCTATGTTAAAAGTGTATGTTTCCGAAGCTATCCAATATACAGCTGATGAAGGAATTCAAATTTTTGGTGGAATGGGATTTTCAAAAGATACTCCAATGGAATCTGCTTGGAGAGATGCGCGTATACCAAGAATATATGAAGGAACCAATGAAATTAACCGCTTGTTAACTGTTGGAATGTTATTAAAAAGAGCTTTTAAAGGCGATATAGACTTAATGACTCCCGCTATGGAAGTTGGAAATAGTTTATTAGGAATTCCTTCATTTGAAACACCCGATTATACAGCACTATTTGCTCAAGAAAAGGAATTAATTGCCAATCTTAAAAAAGCATTCTTAATGGTTGCTGGTAAAGCAGTACAAACATTTGGAATGGACTTAGAAAAACATCAACAATTAATTTTAGCTGCTGCAGAAATGATGATGGAAATTTATGTAGCGGAATCTGCCATTTTAAAAACAGAAAAATTAATAGCTAGAACTTCTGAATCCGAATGTACAGCTCAAATTGCTATGGCTAAATTAAATTTATTCCATGCGGTTGAAATGTGTTCTACAAAAGGTAAAGAAGCTATTCTTTATTTCTCTGAAGGAGATGAACAACGTGTTATGATGATGGGTCTAAAACGATTCACTAAATACACTAATTTCCCTAATGTAATAGCGTTAAGAAACACCATTGCTGATAAAGTAATTGCTGAGAATAAATATTGTTTCTAAACAATATTTAGATATTTACATTTATATTAAAAATCCTGCAATTGCAGGATTTTTAATATAATAAATATTTTGATTTTTTGCATTATTCTTAATGAAAAACGTTTTCGTTATGTATTTTAAATAAAAATTAGTTTTTATAGCCATTTTTTTAACATATTCGCAATTATTTATATTGCAAATCAAAACTAATTCTTATCTTTGTATAAGAATTTACAACTATAAAATTCGATGTTATGAAAACACTAGTAAAAACTAAAATTTCAGAAGGAAAAGCAAAATTTCACACATTTGTATTTAGAAATTTCAAAAGTGCTGCTTGGAATGAAAAGAGAAGATTTGGTTCTAAAGAAAGTTTTATATTCAGTTAATTATTGACAGTTATCTGTCAATCTTTATATTTCATTGTTGACTATTAATTATTTTTTTAAGTTTTGTTTGAATAAAAAAAAACGCTTTCCTAGGAAAGCGTTTTTTGATTAATATACATTCTTGAAATTTTATTTCACTTCTTCAAAATCTACATCTTGAATATTGTCTGATTTATCATTCGTAGAAGTTTGAGTTGGCTCCTCATGAGTTGAACCTTGATTTTCTGCTTGTGCTTTATACATTTCTTCTGACGCAACTTTCCATGCTTCATTTATTTTCTCCATAGCCGGATCTATAATTGCAACATCTTTAGTTTCAAAAGCTTTTTTCAACTCTTCTAAAGCAGCTTCAATAGGTGCTTTTTTATCATCAGAAAGTTTATCTCCAAATTCTTTCAATTGTTTTTCTGTTTGGAAAATCATTGAATCAGCAGCATTAATTTTTTCTACTTTTTCACGAGCTGCTTTATCAGCATCTGCATTAGCTTCAGCTTCTGCTCTCATTTTTTTGATTTCTTCTTCAGTCAATCCAGATGAAGCTTCAATTCTAATATTTTGCGATTTATTAGTTGCTTTATCAGTAGCCGTAACGTGTATTAATCCGTTAGCATCTATATCAAAAGTAACTTCAATTTGAGGAACTCCTCTTTGTGCTGGTGGCAATCCATCTAAATGGAAACGACCAATTGTCTTATTATCATGCGCCATCGCTCTCTCTCCTTGTAGAACGTGTATTTCAACAGATGGTTGATTATCTGCAGCTGTTGAAAATACTTGTGATTTTTTAGTTGGAATAGTAGTATTTGCATCTATTAATTTAGTAAACACACTTCCCATAGTTTCGATTCCTAATGACAAAGGAGTAACATCTAACAACAATACATCTTTCACATCACCCGATAAAACTCCACCTTGAATTGCAGCTCCAATAGCCACAACCTCATCTGGATTAACTCCTTTATGAGGCTCTTTTCCAAAGAATTTTTGAACTTCTTCTTGAATTCTTGGCATACGAGTAGAACCACCTACCAATATAACTTCATCAATATCTCCTGTTGATAAACCAGCATCTTTTAATGCTTTTTTCACAGGCTCCATTGATCGTTTAATTAAACTATCAGCTAATTGTTCAAATTTTGCTTTTGTTAAGGTTTTAACCAAGTGTTTTGGACCAGAAGCTGTAGCTGTAATATATGGAAGATTAATTTCTGTTTGTGAACTAGATGATAATTCAATTTTTGCTTTTTCTGCAGCTTCTTTTAGACGCTGAAGTGCCATAGCGTCCTTTTTCAACTCTACTCCCTCATCATTTTTAAATTCATCAGCTAACCAATCAATAATCACTTGATCAAAATCATCACCACCTAAATGTGTATCTCCATTTGTCGACAACACTTCAAAAACACCATCACCAACTTCTAAGATAGAAATATCAAAAGTTCCTCCACCTAAATCGTATACAGCAATTTTCTCATCTTTTCCTTTTTTGTCGATTCCGTATGCTAATGCAGCAGCTGTTGGCTCGTTGATAATTCTACGAACTTTTAATCCCGCAATTTCAGCAGCCTCTTTTGTAGCCTGACGTTGAGCGTCATTAAAGTAAGCAGGAACAGTTACAACTGCTTCAGTTACAGTAGTTCCTAGATAATCTTCAGCCGTTTTCTTCATTTTTTGAAGCACCATTGCAGAAATCTCTTGTGGTGAATAAAAACGACCATCAATCTCTACACGAGGTGTATCATTATCTCCTTTGATTACTTTAAACGGAACTCTGGCCGCTTCTTTAGCCGATTCAGAATACTTATTTCCCATAAAACGTTTAATAGAATAAACTGTTTTAGTAGGATTTGTTACCGCTTGTCTTTTAGCAGGATCTCCTACTTTTCTCTCTCCACCTTCAATAAATGCTACAATAGAAGGCGTTGTTCTTTTTCCCTCTGCATTAGGAATTACCACTGCTTCATTTCCTTCCATTACAGAAACACATGAGTTGGTAGTTCCTAAATCGATTCCAATAATTTTACTCATAATTATATGTTTTAAACCTGATTTTTAAATTAATTTCATGATTCAATAGTCAATCACTATGCCAAGCGATTTATTACGTCATTCTAATGTCATTTCAATATAAGATATGACAATTT
>JAUYUF010000108.1 GCA_030694835.1 Flavobacteriaceae bacterium
GTATGATTTCTGGATTCTGTACACCAGCATGAAGTGCGCCAAGGGCGAATCCTGCCAGATACGGTCTCGCTGTGTTCATGCTGGTTTTCGCAGTCCAGGTATTTGCGACATCATCGTACTTCTCAACAACTGCACTTTCAGCAATTGCATCAGACCCGCCTGCGGTATATCCGTAGCCGTTCAGCGAAAATCCTGCCAGACCCAGTCTCCCGGTGTTCAGGTTAGCTTTTGCAGTCCAGGTATCTGCGATATCGTCGTACTTCTCTGTTGTTGCCACGGGGAGGGGGGTCCATCCGCCTGCGGTGTATCCATAATCCCTTGAAACTTTTTGTGCCGGTATGATCGGTATATGAGCGAGCGGTAATAATGCTGATGCATCAAGTTTTGCTATTTTATTTGCTACATTGAATTCAGTTGAAAGGATATCGCTTGTAAGAATGCTGTTAGCAAGGCTGAGCTTTGAATATGCTATTGCTGCCGCCGCTGCAATTTCTGTGTTTGTAATGCCTCCGAGCTGTGCAAGTGGTACTTTCGCACCTGCATCAAGTTTTGCTATTTTGTTTGCTACATTGAATTCAGTTGAAGGAAAAGCATCTACTGTGTGACCTTCAGCGTTCAGGTTCTGCAGGTCGTTATGGTTGCGGGTAGGGATGTCTGTTAAGTTATTAATGACAGTTAAACCTGTTATGGAAGATGCTGGGTGTGCATCAGCAGCATCTCTGTTCTGCGTGTCGTTATGGTTCCTGGTCGGTATCTGGGTTATGTTTGTTATAACTCCTGCTGCGCCTGGTTTAATCTCTGCCATAACTCACTGCTCCACAAGGATATCCACGTTGTTCACTCCCGCACCTGCTCCTGCCACAAAGACAAGATTTGCATTGGTAATACCCAGACTGGCAGTATCTCCCGCAGCCAGCGTGATTCTCTGCGCTGCAATAGCTAAATTTGCTGCGCTGTTTGCCAGGTAAATCACAGTTGCATTCCCGACCGTTGCCCTTACTGTAAGGGAAAATCCGTTGGGTACTGCTATAGGAGGGAGATTAGTAGTAGCAGGAAAAGGAATAGGTACGGACTGGGCCGTAAACGCAGCCCTGTTAATATTCGATCCGGCTACTGCACTGCTGTATGCGAGCCAGAAATCACGCTCAGTTACCCTGTAAACCCCTCCTGCAGTTGGCGGGCCTATGATACCTGCCACGGGACTTCGCAACCTGAGTTCCCACACATTCCAGAACGTGCGCGCTTCGCCTATCAGGATAGTGTTTTCAGATGACCAGGTTTTTCCTTCTGGAGATGAGATTACAAACAGTGTGGCGTTCCCATCATTAATGACCGTAATTTTGGGTGCTATCCTTTCTAATGCAGCATATATGTTCTCGATCTGGTACCCCTGAACGGGCGGGACAGCGGTTGCACTGGAAAACGTGTCCGGGCTGTTGGGCTGGAGGGGAGTCCCAACATTAATGATGGTCTGCGGTGTATCGTAATAATCATTTTCTGGTTTCGGAGCAGTTCCTAGAATTGTTATCAGGTCTGTCATTTTTAACAGGATCTGCTGCATCGTGTCGTGCTGCGCAACGATTGCTTCATGGTCTGCAATTATGCGCTGTATCAGTTCTGTCAGGATCGGCTGCTCGGTCGGCGGGGGAACGGGCGGTTCTGGTGGCGCCGGAGCAGTGCACGGCTGCTGTCCGGGCGGGGGTTTGTATACCGTTGTGGTAGGTGCTGCCTGCTGGATATGTGCCTGCGGGCGTATATTTCCCGGTGTTGGTGTTGCAGTTTTGCCTGTCCCTGATTGCATAACCTGCGTTTTCTTTACCGCAGGCTCTTCTGCCCTACCTGCCGTTCCCTTGCCGGGTATGCTTTTCTTATTTACTGGTTTTGTATCAGCCACTATTTATATCTCCTGTACATGATTTTATCTCGCCGCCAATCTCGGTACGGTTCCGGGGATCCTCGGCGGCATTATTTCACGCATGACCGCCCGCGCCCGCGCCGCCTCTTCCCTTGCGCCAGTGATTATTGCTTTCGCTTCCTCCCGATGCCGGGTAGCTATCCAGTACGCTATCCCGATAATGCCGAGCAGTGCAGCAGTCCCGACTATTATCGTCCCGGTTCTGGCCGATAATACGCATCCTCCAACCGGGTTCGGGATCCAGCACGCTTCTTCCGCATGGCATGCTCCGTCGTACCAGTAGCATTCAGCCTGCTCGCATCCCGCCTGGTTGGTCC
>JAUYUF010000111.1 GCA_030694835.1 Flavobacteriaceae bacterium
ATATGATAAAGAAATTCGTAACACTTTAATTAGTGATCAAGCTAGAGTATTTAAAGGAGGTTCTTGGCAAGACAGAGAATATTGGTTAGACCCAGCTCAACGCAGATTCTTACCTGAATATATGGCTGCAAGTTATATTGGTTTTAGATGTGCGATGGATAAATTAGGTCCGATGACTCATAAAAGAAGAAAACCTTATAATATTAATCTTTAGTTATAATATTTTCAAAAATACAAACCCCAATAAGAAATATCGTTGGGGTTTTTTTATACAATGCTCATGGAAATTCAAGAACTTTATCAACTTTTTCAAACAAATCCAATTATTGATACTGACTCAAGAGCAATAAGAGAAAAGAGTATTTTCTTTGCTTTAAAAGGTGAAAATTTCAATGCTAATATATTTGCAGAAGATGCTTTAAAAAAAGGTGCTTCATTTGCAGTTGTTGATGAAGATTTAAACCCATCTAACCCTAATATTATTTTGGTTGATGATGTTTTAGAAACTTTGCAGAAACTAGCAAATTATCATCGAAACCAGTTAAATATTCCTATTATTTCTCTTACTGGAAGCAACGGAAAAACAACAACTAAAGAGCTAATCAATGCTGTTTTATCAACAAAATTCAATACAATTGCTACCAAAGGAAATTTAAATAATCATATTGGAGTTCCGTTAACATTACTTTCAATTACAAAAGATACCGAAATTGCCATTGTAGAAATGGGAGCTAATCATCAAAAAGAAATTGAGTTTTTATGCTCTATTGCTGAACCTAATTATGGTTATATCACCAACTTTGGAAAAGCTCATTTAGAAGGCTTTGGAGGCATTGAAGGTGTAATTAAAGGAAAATCAGAATTGTACGATTTTTTAAGAAAAACTAACGGATTAGTATTTGCGAATTTTGATGATGACATTCAGTTTGAAAAATCTTTGGGAATAAAAACTGTGTCTTTTGATATCAAATCAGATTTTATTGAACTTTTAGAAGCCAACCCATTTGTAAAAATTCGATTTAACGATATTGAAATTAAAAGTAATTTGATTGGTAATTATAATGTCAATAATATAGCTGCTGCAATCACTATTGGAATGTTTTTTAAAGTTCCTGAGCATGATATTAAATCTGCCATTGAAAATTATATTCCTTCTAACAATCGATCACAATTAATGAAAATTGGAACCAATACTATTTTTATGGATGCTTATAATGCCAATCCGAGCAGTATGAAAGTAGCATTAGAAAATTTCTATCAAGTAGATGGAAATTCAAAAATTATTGTCTTGGGTGATATGTTTGAGTTGGGTGAAACAAGTCTTACAGAACATCAAGCTATTGCTGATTTAATTGCTGATTTAAATTTTAAACAAGTTTATTTAGTGGGAAATCATTTTTCATCGATTAAAACTAAAAATTCATCCCAATATACAGATTTTGAGCAATTTAAAAACAAGTTTGATGCTGGTAGTATTCAAAATGCTACCATTTTAATTAAAGGTTCTAGAGGAATGGCTTTAGAGCGTGTTTTGGATTTATTAAAATAAAAAGCTGTTGATAAATCAACAGCTTCAACAATATTTAAAAACGAATATTTTAGTTCTAAACTTCGTTTGTTTTATGAAATTCAATTAAATTATCAATCGGGCGTTGAATTACATCTGTTATTTTTAAATTATAACTTTGAGCTACTTTTTCTAAAATATCTCTAAAATAATGTGCGATAGAACCAATAAAATAAATTGGAGTTTCAACCCCTTTTTGATACGGTAAAATTCTGTATTCAAAAAATTTCTCAAATCCCTTTTTCATTAAAGATTGAACATAAGGTTCTTCTTTGTTTTCTAACATAAACTTAGCAAAAGTTGCTAAATACGCGTTTGGGTCAGATTCTCTGTACAAATTTTTCTTAATAAAATCTGCGTCCAAATTAAAGTTTGATTCAAATTTCTGAGCAATATTTTGAGGCATTTTTTGATAATAATAATCGCGAATTAATCGTTTTCCAAAATAATTTCCACTGGCTTCATCCATCAAAATATATCCTAATGAAACTACGTTTTGATGAATCATTTTTCCATCAAAATAACAACTATTAGAACCTGTACCTATAATGCAAACAATTGCCGGATTTTTACCAGTAGCAGCATAAACGGCTGCCAACATATCTTCATCTACATGAATATCAGCATTAATAAAAATAGATTTAAAAACACCTTTAAGTATTTTAATTCCACCAGCAGTTCCACATCCAGCACCGTAAAAAAAAACTTTCTTAACACTTTCTTTATGTTGTACCAATTGAAAAGTATGTAATACTCTATCACGTAAAACATCAACTGAAGACATTTCTGGGTTTAAACCCATTGTTCTTACTTTAAATAATTCTTCTTTTGAAGTAGAATCAAGGGCAATCCAATCTGCTTTGGTAGAACCTCCGTCGGCTATTAAAATCATAATTTTATTTATTTACTAAAGTTGTAAAAATACCGATAAATAATAAGTTATACTTAATTAATTTATAAGGAAATGCGAAATCGATTTAGCTATTAATCTTATACTTTAATAGAACAACCTATTGCTTTAGTTTCTGTAATTGTTGGGTTTTCACCTTTTAGCAAAGCATTAACTACATCTTCTACATATTTTACTTTTGCTTGAGTAACATCTTTATAATTATCGTCAATAGCTCCAATATATGAAACAATTAATTTACCGTTTTCTTTCTTTAAAATATAAACATGAGGAGTTCTTGTTGCTCCATATTGTGGATATATTTTTTGTCAATCATCAAATAAATAAGGAAAAGTAAATCCTTT
>JAUYUF010000113.1 GCA_030694835.1 Flavobacteriaceae bacterium
ATATAAAAATCCATATTTTTGATGATGCTTGGCATGACAGTTGGACGCGTGTTTATGACGATTCTGAACTGTATAGTTGGATGTTATCGCAACAAAAAAAGTAGATTGATATGCTTAATTCGGCATCTATTTCAACATCAAATTTTCATCAACTTCAATCACTAATTTTTTAAACACTCCGCTCCTATCAAACAATTTATTAGATTGATTTTCATCTAAAGTTAAGCTCGATATTGTGGTAATAATATCCTCAAAATCAAATAAATGAATAGCATTTTGATGTGATAATTGATAAATGATGGGCAACTGACAAAGGGTAAAACACAACTGACCTTTTTCTAATAAAATTGACTGTTTTTGCTGATGAACATCATACAATTGTATCGTTTGATTTTTTGTCAAAAATTCAGCTTTACGAAGTAATTGCGGATTAAAAGTCAATTTTCCGTCTTTAATGCGAATTCCTAATTCACCAAATCTTGAAATGATATCTTCTTTTACCTGACCGGTCATTCCGGGTTGTTTCACTCCAGCATTTCCGGGTGTATGAGAATAAGGGTCGGTTGGAAAAGCACCATAATTTTCGGGCAATTTGTACAAGCCAATTCCCTCGCGAATGGCGTAATAATGGCTGGCTAATTGACTTAAAATTTCCTTATTTTCATGCTTTTCAACGGCTTTCCAATAACATTCTTGAACCGCCAATAAAAGTTTGGAAACCATGTGCCAATAAATACTTCCCAAGCCCTCATAACCATAAAAAGTACCCGAACGACCTGTAAAAAATTGATGCTGAAAAGTTTTTTCAAAGATATCAAAAATCAATTTTCTATCAATATTTACCAAGTTTCCATATCCTTTAGCTGTTAATTTTCCCAATGCTTTTTCTACGGATGATTGATTATTAAAATCAGCATTAAAATGATAATTACCATCGATATCTATTTCGATTAAATCTTTATTTTGATCAGCAATTAAAGTCTTTAACAGTGTTGATTTTTCAACTAATAATTTATTTACAAGATTTTTTTCGGTAAAACGAGGTAATTGTCGATCGGGATACAACAAATAACTTTGCTGATTTTCTCGGTATAATTTACTATTTCTAAGGGCATCTAAAATTTGAACCACTTTATTTGTCGATA